>JASEGV010000017.1:0-41767 GCA_030017895.1 Bacteroidota bacterium
CGACGATAAAATCTATAACACTAAACTTATATTTGAATTTTTGGAACTGCCCTTATATGACAATCCCTTCTTCTCAAAGAACTCAAGCATTTTTCACTGAAAAACCCATTGTCTGCTCGTATCAACCCCACTTCCATCCTACCTAACAGAGAAAAGGTCTCCTCTAAAAAATTTGCCATGTTATTGGATGAGGATGTATTCCCAGGGCGAAGCCAATCCCGACAGGTCGGGACAACAACTTTCAATTCGGCGATAAAGGCGATGAGGGGATGTTGACTAGAACGTCCGGGTTTACTCGGATTATATCCTCGTCGGCTACCTTCTTGTTCTCCATAACGCTCAATGACTGTGCTGTCTAAATCAAGTCTCACTTTCATCGGTCCATATAAACCCAGTATCTCATTGGTCATCCGCAAACTAAACTTCCGAAAAAATCGACTGAATGTGCTTTCAGAACTTCATCATATCTCAACAGCGCACAATGTGCAAAACGATATCCACAGGATTGTATCCTCGATTTGATCCCGGTTGCGGAAGACCTTGTCTCTCAAGCAGTTCACGGAGTCCAATACGTTCCACAAGCTCTTGAACAATACGCATCCCACCCCATGGACTGACTTGCTTATTGCTAAATTCGTATGGTAACAATTGCACATTTCTGGTGTCGGTTCTCATATCCGTATCTTCTTTCTCTTATTTCACTTACCCTAATTTAACTCTTTCTATTGAATTTTTCAGGTTTAATAGTTTTGTAAGCTTATAACTATCAACTAAAAAACTATGACGAAAAACCTTGTGGTGAGCGAAAGCGAACCATAATAACCAATCACCATTAAATACCCCAATTAGCTTAATTCTTTCTTAGAAGTTCTCTTATATCGGTTAACAATTCCGCTTCCTTTGAAAGTTTAGGGGCTTCCGGTGCAGGTGGCACTTCTGCTTTTTTCAATTTATTCATTCCTTTGATAACCAAAAATACACTAAAAGCAACTATAATAAAGTCAATTATGGTATTAATAAAAACACCATATTTGAGTGTAACGGCAGCAGATGTTTCGGTCGCCTGTCTTAGTGTAATTGCAAAATGACTGAAATCAACACCTCCCATTAGTAAACCGATGGGTGGCAAGAGGACGTCGCTAACCAATGAGCTGACAATTTTTCCAAAAGCAACTCCTATGATAATACCGACTGCCATATCCACGACATTACCACGCATCGCGAAAGCTTTAAATTCTTTTATGATTGACATAATATTACTCCTTCCCGCCCTCCGCATAAGACGGAGCGGATTGTTATTGTTAATTGATTGATTATTTATAGAATTGTATATGTAACACCAAATTGTAAAGCTTCTTTAACCTGTGTTTTCAGAGATTGGCTCTTCTCATATATCAACAAAACATTTAAATTCGTGTTGAAATATTTGTTAATCTGTGCTGTAATTGTGTTATCCCATCTCACATCCCATACATCTAAACTATTAAATCTGCTGAATAGTCTGAGCTTACTTGAAGCTAACATATTCTCGGCAAATGAGTACGAACCTTCGGTAACAGATTCGATACCCGTTTCAAGTTTAAACCTCTCGATTTTATCAAGTGTCTTCGGGTCGTCCACATATAAATGTGCAAATTGATCTGCGAATGTTTCCTGAAGAGCGACACCCAAACGGCTTGAAAACACATTATCCTTACTATAACTAAATCCCAAGCTTTGTGTAATGTAACCGGGGTCGAAGAATTTTGCGGTTTGCACAGCAGGTGTTTGTGTATAATTGTAACCTTTACCAATAACAGTTCTGACTGTGTTACTGAAGTAAGGATTCACCACCCATTTGATGTCGTATGTAAGTACACTCTCTAAATATATTTCATTATCATTAGTTCTGAAATCGGCGCTGCCTAATTTTGTTCTGCCAAATGCTAACTTCAGATTGTTTTTTACTGCCCACACGTTAGAAGAATAAAGAACATCAACCTTACTGAAAAAAGTCCACGCCAACGAATTATCGCCACCTTGTGTCCAATTGCTCAGCGCAATCTGACTGATGTTTAAACCTGTAATCGCCGATGTTGACCAATTGCTTTTGGGTATTGAATCTGTCTGTGCGAATAGAATTGTTGAAAATATTGATAAAAGGATAATGATGAAAGATCTCATATTTCTGCAACCTTATATTGTTATGTATGATTTGATTTTATTGTAAACACCTGTAATAAAATACTATAATTTTTAAAGGATTCAAAATATTGTCAATTGACCACTTGTCCGCCGAAGCCACAAAGTGGCGTAGGAGGATTGACCATTAGTAATACCGTTTGGTTCGACTCACCATACTTTCGCGAAAATCTCGCATATGAATCGGTCTGGGATATTTAGCATCGTTTACTCTGTGGTCATTTCAAAATAATTAGCCCCCAATCCGTCATCTGACGGACATGAATGCACACGAATCAGTGGGAATTAGTGAAATTAGTCGTAGAAATAAGAGAATTGTGAAATATTTGGTTATTCATCAATCTTCGCATCAATATATAATTCGACAAGCTCACTATCCAATACTGACGCTGCCCTAACAAAGCGTCGTAAACGATGCTAAAACCGCAGATCAGACCGATTTATCGGTCTTTGTTTGATTAGCGCAACCATTTATGGTAATGCGATTGATATATCGGAAGTTTGTCTAAGTTACAACCACAGCAATTATAATCACGAACACCAAAAGTACCCCGCTTATTATCAGCAGTGTTGTTGGGCGTGAGATGTTTGGATCATAATCTAAGTTTTTTCCAGATGGCTCCTGCATAGTTAAATACGCGATTGCATTACTCGGGTTCTTTACAAAATATATTAATGTGTTTACTACCTTCATCAATACCTTATCTGTTTTATCGAAAACAGACAGCACACCATCCACCAACATCCGCTTGATAATATTTTTAGGTCTTCTGTAGAACCAATCGAAGTCTAACGAAATCAGCGGCTCGGCTGCAAGTTTTTTCCTGAAAATCCAGAATCCGAAAAACGTTAGCAGTAAAATTTGTGCAGTCTCAACTAAATGCGCCCCCGTGTATGGCTCATAACTAACCTGATATGGCAAATACTGATACAACAGCGACGGTGCAGCTCCAAACAGCACACATAGAAATGCCGTCAGCCCCATACCGATGTGCATATTAATCGGGATTGGGTTTAACTTCATTTCGGCATCGGGTTTTTCTTTGTTGAACCACGCGAGGTATGGCAGTTTCAAAGTCGTGCTTAAAAATGTTCCGACCATAGCGATGTTCATTAATATCACTGCAAGATAATTGTGTATGTCACCCGCCGCATAAACAACCATCGACTTGCTGATGAATCCATTAAACAGCGGAACGCCTGAAATAGAAAACCCGCCAACTAAATAAAGCACAAGTGTAATCGGTAAAAATTTTGCAAGTCCACCAAGTTCAGAAAGTTTTGAACGACCAGTTGCGTGTATCAAAACTCCCGCACCCATAAACAAAAGTCCTTTATAAAGTATGTGCGAGAATGCGTGGGCAGTTGAGCCGTTCACTCCCATCATCGTTCCAATGCCGACACCCGCAACCATATATCCAACCTGACTTATGATGTGGTAGGATAAAAGCTCGCGTATATCGTTTGATAAAACGGCGTAAATTACGCCATAGACGGTCATAATTGTGCCAAGTATAAGAAGCACCTCCCAGCCCGCAAAAACCCTTGCCAACGCATATACGGCAGTTTTAGTGGTAAGTGCGCTCAAGAACACAGCCCCGGTTACCGTAGCTTTCGGATAAGCATCGGGCAGCCAGGCGTTCAACGGTGGTATTGCGGCGTTCAAGCCGAAGCCTGCGATGATGAACCAATTAGCAACAGAACTTTTGGATAAAAGATGTTCGACTAATATCGAACCGGTTTCTGATATATGCAAAATAATTCCGGTGAGCAACAAGCTTCCACCGAAAAGGTGAACAACAAGATATCTCATTCCGGCTTTCTCGGATGCCTTGTCTTTTCGAGACCAAATCAAAACTAACGATGCTGCTGCCATCAATTCCCAAGAAATAAACAGTGTAATAAAATCGCCCGCAAATGTAACTCCGATTGCAGAGGCACTATAAATTAAAGCCGCCGTTTGTTGGACTGCATCTTTTAAGTGATACGCATAAACGCCGCCCATAACAGTTATGATAGCAAATATCGCAGCAAAGATTTTGGAGAGTGCATCTACTTTTAGCAGAATTAAATTGTTTCCTAAAAAACTTAATGTAAGATAGTTTCCTTCGGGAAGTGTCCATAAAATTATTAAACCGGCAAGCGATGCAATTATAAAGATCGCTGAACGAAAAACTTTTGGAAACAACGGAATAAGAATTGCACCTGCAATCATCAACAACGAGGGATGGATTATACTAATCATAATAATCTTCCCTTCTTTGGACTAATTTTTTAAAAATATATTTAGCAAAGAAAATCAAAAGAATACATCCTGCAAAACCAAAGAGCGCCCAGAAAAGTGGAACACCGCTCCACCAAGCCGATGAATGATTAGGGTCGTGTTCAACAAAGAATTCACCAACAAGAGAAATTAAAGTAAGCACAATTAGAGATATCAACTGCCAGCGTTTCATAACCCACCACCGATTAACTGAGAAGTAACGTTCGCAACTTCGCTTGCAACATTTCCTGCAATTTCATACAGATGGAAAAAAAGATTTGGTGAAAGACCGAACGCTATTAAGAGCAACGCAGTGATCACCAATGGTACAACCATAAGTGCAGATGCTTCGTTGTAGCTGTAAACTTTATCCGATTTCTTAAAGAAGGCACGATATATAATTGGAAAAAAATAACCGACGTTTAAGAGTCCGCTTATCAGGAACACACCCAACATAATCGGATGACCGGCATCCATCGCGCCGCTGCCTAAAAAATATTTGCTGATGAAACCGTTCAGCGGAGGAATGCCTGCTAAACCGATTGCCCCGATAGTGAAAGCACCCATCGTGATAGGCATTTTGTAGCCGATACCGTCGAGGTCGCTGATGTTTTCGAGATGAGTTTTTACATAAATGGCACCGGCAACAAAGAACAAAGTTATTTTCATCGTAGCGTGAGCAGCAAGGTGAAGAATTGCACCTGTGTATGCCAAAGGATTCAACAGCGAAGCACCCAGCACGATGTATGAAAGATGTGCAACGGTTGAATAAGCAAGCCGCTTTTTAAGATTGTCCTGACTGAACGCAATCAACGATGCTACAATAATCGTCATTGCAGAGAAAGATGCTAATATCATCCAGAGATTTGTTTCGTGAAGCAGGTCGAAACCGAAAACAAACCCGACTACACGTAAAACTCCGAACACCCCCGCCTTCACCACGGCTACAGCGTGAAGCAATGCGCTAACCGGTGTTGGTGCGACCATAGCCGCGGGCAGCCAACTGTGAAGCGGAATTATTGCTGCTTTTACACCCGTTCCGATTATAAAAAGTATAAACAAAACTGTAAGGTGGCTTTGTGAGATATTGATTCCTTTTAACATTCCACCCGCTTGGAAATCAACACTGCCGGTGATTGTATATATCCATCCTATTGCGACGATCAGAATAACTCCTGCGGAGAGTGTGAACGCCAGATACTTCCGCCCTGCCGAGATTGCTTCGGGAGTTTCTTTATGAATAACGAGAGGATAAGTGGCGATGGTTAGGATTTCATAAAACAGCACGAACGTTACGAGGTTTGCCGCAAATGCAATGCCCATCGTAGCCGATAATGCGATTGCAAAACTTGCGAAGTATCGGGTTTGCCTATGTTCTGATAAGCCGCGCATATACCCGATTGAATAAAATGAAGTAAGTATCCACAAACCACTTGCGACTATGGCGAAGTAAAGTCCTAAGCCATCAGCGCGAAAAGAGAGAGTTATCCCTGATGCAATCGTGAATAAATCGCAGTAGGCAACTTTCCCATCCAGATAGTTTGGAAGCAGAGAAAGAACCAGTCCGAATTTGATAACCGCTGCTGCTATTGTCCAGAACTCTCGCAAGTTCGGTTTGCGTGAACTGATTAAAATCAGCGTAGTTCCGATCAGCGAAATGAGAACAGCGTAAAATGGTATGTATGAGAAATATGTTTGCATTAATAAATACGAATGGTTAATGTTTGTGCGCATTAGTGAGATTAGTGGCAAATCTTTTTCAGCCACGAATTACACGAATTATCACTAAGCGAACTTTGTGTTTTAATAAATATTTTTATCCACCTAAGTGTTCTATCTCTCTTCGAATTTCGTCAATTACTTCTTTGTTTTGAATAACTTTGTTTTTTCCTTCCTTCACTGAGATAATATAAAATACTTTACCTCCGTATCGCTCCTCAAACTTCCGATGTGTTGCTTACTCCGAACATTTTCGAAATAGTAGGTTTTCCAATCTTCAAGATTTTTGGGTTTACATTTCCGTATTGCTTCGGAAACGGCACCAACATTTCTCTTGAAGTTGAGTTGAAAGCGGTTGGTTGCACTGTTCAGGATCCATTCTTTAGGCATTCGTTTGATCCAATAGATTCTGAAATTTGTTACGGTACTTGTAGTCTCGGTGTGTATCAAGAGAAACAAGCCCGCTTTTAATTAGGTGGGAATTGAGAAAAGTTTTGTTCTTCAGGTAAACATAGGAAAGAAGATTTCCCACATCATCATACTTATCCTTGTCGAATTTCAAGAACACTCTCTGCCCTCTTGTTTTTTCAGTTAGAAATGCTATAGCTTGTTCCCGATGCAACGGTTCCTCAGTAACACCAATCAAACGGACAGAAAATCCATTATTAAGTTTAAGTACTTCAGGACTGACAATTTCTTTAACACTATAAAATTCTATTCTTTCATCGATATCACCGTTTTCAATCTTCGAGCCAAACTTCAACTTACGTGGATCAATTTTCTTATCTAGTTTATGCGGATCAGAAAAAATGTAGGGTAACGAATCAATCAGTTTAGTTAAATCCTCGTTGTATGGTTTCTGATTGGCAAATTCATAAGTTGCATCACCGAAGATATCACGCTCAGTAACTTTAAGTTTATTCCTGATAATCGGAATAAATTCATTATTAATCTCGTACCCTATTGAGTTTCTACTGAGGTTCTTTGCGGCAAGTGATGTTGTTCCGCTGCCAAGAAAAGGATCAAGAACAGTATCACCGACAAATGAAAACATTCTAATCAGTCTGCGAGGAAGTTCCTCGGGAAACATTGCAAGGTGTTTATCTTGTTTCTCACCACTGAAATTCCAGTGCCCCGCAAAGTAGGTATTCCATTCTTCGGTTGTGAGCTTAGAGAGTTCTTTCGCCTCAGTGCTTACCTTCGGGGTGTCGCCTAATTTTTTGAAAATTAAAATGAATTCATAGTCAATTTTGAGGATACCATTTCGTGGATAGGGAAACGATCCCATTATTGTTGCACCGCCAGTTGTATTCGTTGTCGTCACTTTTTGCCAGATAATCGCACCCATATAATCCATTCCGATAGCTTCGCAAAACTTGGTTATTTCGGTTCTGATTGGTATTACTTTGTAGCGCCCATAATAAACAGCCCGTGCAAACTGGTCCCCAATATTTACGCAAAGTCGGCAACATGGTTGAAGAACGCGGAAGCATTCGCTCCAAACGAGATTAAGGTTGTTAATATAAGTTTCATAGGAATCGTGAAAACCCAATTGCTTCTCATCTCCATAGTCTTTGAGTTGCCAGTACGGTGGCGAAGTTATTACGAGGTGAACTGATTCATCAGGAAGTTCAGTCATCCTTCGTGAGTCGCCGATGATTATTTTGTGGTGAGTTGCCATAGTTTAGGTGAAATTTACATAAAATCGAATTGATTTACCAATCATTATCGAATCAGTGATATTATCATTTTAGTTTTTATTAAAGGAGGGTAATTTATGCTCTCTATCCGCTGCATATGCGAGACAATCTTTAATATCTTCGAATGATAATTCAGGATAATCTTGAATTATTTCATCGAAAGTCATACCTGATGCTAACCATCCTAAAACATCATATTCCATTGATTGATTATATTAAATTATTTATAAGATTACAAATAAGTAAAAGTTTTTTTAAACGCAGAGGACGCGAAGGATACACGAAGACCGCAAAGTTGTTGACCCCCTCTGCGACCTCCTTTGTGCACTTTGTGTTTTAATAAATTTATTTCCTGGCGAACTAAACACATTCGTGCGCATTAGTGAGATTAGTGGCAAATCTTTTTCAGCCACGAATTACACGAATCAACACTAATTAAAAAAGAATACTCTTATATCTCAAGATGTTTTATAACCCCCTCGGCATTGCTGACTTGATTACACTATCAACTATAACAGCATTCAACAATCCTAAAACGATAACCGCGATTGCTAGTATCAAAGTCGGAACCAACATCGAAACAGGCGCTTCTTTGATCGTAATTTCTTCTACAGGACTTTCAGATAGGTTCTTCGTTTTTGATATATACATCTTTTCTATAATTCTAAAAAAGTAAACCACATTCAACAAACTCGATAGTGCAATCACAAAAACAAAAATCCAATTGCCCGCATCAATACTTCCTAAAACTAAATACCACTTACTGAAAAATCCTGCCGTAGGTGGAATCCCAATCATCGAGAGTGCCGCTATTACAAATGCTACCGAAGTAACCGGCATCTTTTTGCGAAGTTTATCATCAAACTTTGAGATTTCAGTAAATCCCAATCTATAAAAAATATTCCCACTCACTAAAAAAAGAGTTGCCTTCATAACTGCGTGGTTCATTATATGCAAAACTGCACCGATAAATCCTAGCGGGTTTGCCAAACCAATTCCTAAACCTATATAACCGATCTGACTAACTGAACTGTAAGCAAGCATCCGCTTCAAATCTTTCTGAGCAATTGCCATAACCGACCCCCAGATTATTCCGACTGCTGAAAGCCAAGCAATAACGGTGGTAAACGAAAACTCATCACGCACAAAAGCCGGTTCAAAAACGGTGAATAAAATTCTAATCAATACGTAAGCTGAAACTTTCGTTGCAATCGGCGCAAGATAGGCACTGCCGGCAGATGGTGCATAAGTGTAAGCGTCGGGAAGCCATAAGTGTAACGGAAACATTGCCATCTTCAAACCGATTCCTACTATCATCAATGTAAGTGCGACGAGAACGAGTCCGTGTTCCTGAAGCAAAGGAATTATTCTCGCGGTATCGAGCATATTGAGAGAGCCGGTAACGAGATAAAGATATCCCAAACCTAACAGGTAAAACGAAGCACCGATAGTTCCTAATAAAAGATACCGGAATGCAGCCACGGGCGCCCGCTTCTCCCCCACAGAAACAAGTGCATAAGCTGAAAGTGAGGCAATTTCTAAAAACACATACAAGTTGAACAAATCACCGGTTACAACCATCCCGCTTAAGCCGGCAAGAAACAGTAATGACACAGAATGAAACGGTACTTCCTTATTTGGCAATTCTCTTTGAAGCGATCTGTGAGAATAAATCATCACTAAAAAACCAATACCAACTACAATCACTGCAACGAATCCAGAGAGTGCATCAACAACATATTCAATCCCTATTGGCGGCGCCCAACTTCCTAAATGATAATGATGCGTGCCTGTGTTCAAAACGAATATCAAACCCGAAACGGCAAAGAATAAAGAAACCCCTGTGGCAAATAAAGCAATCGGATAAGCGAGGTCGCGTTTCCAAACTCCGAGTGGAGCTGCAATCATTGCACCTAAAAGTAAAGGTAGTGGAATTAAAATTGGGAAGTGTTCAAAAATCATTTCATCCGTTCCAGAAGTTCATCCTCGTTCAATGTTTTGAATCTTTTATAAATTACAATCAACAAAGCTAATGCAACACCGGTAGTTGCGACACTGACAACAATTGCAGTAAGCATAAGTGTGTGTGGTAGTGGATTGATATAATCGGCAGGATTAATTGCGCCGAGACGCGAGTCGATAACCGGAACTGTCGCCTTATACTTCGAAGCACTCGCAACATAAAAGATGATGATGGATGCTTGAAGGATATTCATCCCGATTAACTTTTTCACAAGGTTTTTCTTGAAGAGCATTCCCCACAATCCAATTATCAACAATGCGATGATGAAATAGTATGCCATGTGCCCGATAAAAAAATCAGTCATGGAAATCTCCCTTCGCTAAATCATCGAAGATAGCAATCATAGTTGCCATAACTCCGATGCCGACGCCTGTTTCAACGAGTAAAATTCCAAGTGAGCGGAGAGCCGCCGGTTCCATTCCAGCGATTGGCAGGTTAGCATAATCGAGATAAACACCGCCGCCAATCATAGCAGCTACACCAACTGCCGCATAAATAAACACTCCGAATCCACTCATTGGAGTTCCGAATTTGGTATGGAAGACGAGATTGCTTGGTTGTTCGCCGACAGTAAGTCGTAAAAGTAAAACGCTCGCACCTAAAAGCGCGCCGCCCTGGAATCCGCCTCCCGGACTATAATGTCCGTGTGCTATTACATACAACGCAAATAACTGTATGAGCGGTACCATAAACCGGCTAACAATACCAACTATTATGCTGTCAGACCTTTGAACCATCGCGCTGCCTTCTTAAAATTAAAAATACTACTATGCCTGCACAGAATATCACTGTCGTTTCACCGAGCGTATCATAACCGCGGTAGTCGGCTAAAATTGTTGTAACAACATTTGGAGTGTGCATTTCTTTCTCTGCATTCCGAATGTAATGCGCTGATGCAGCAGGTGTTCCCGCTAACGATGTATCACGGTTGATTGGATTATCAGGATGTCCACGTGTCGGCAACTCGTTTGCGGCATAAACCAGCAGCAGACCGAATGTAACAAGTAATATGTATGAGAGGAGTTTCAATCTTAAATTTTACATTTATAATTTTAAATTTTTAATTTATATTGTGTCCTTTGTGTTAAAAAAAATTAGAACCACAAAGAGCTCAAAGAAATTTCACAAAGAACACAGAGATTTATAATATTACTCTTTTAATTCCATCTTTCAAACGAACGACATTGAAATTCAACAGGAGTCCTAATTTACACCCTGATAATTTAAGGTAAGTTAGAACTTGTGCTAGATGAATATCATTAATAGCTTCAACCGATTTAATCTCAACCATTAATTTATGTTCTACTAACAAATCAACTCGATAACCGCAATCTAACTTCACTTCTTCAAATACAAGTGGTAGCGGTTTTTCCTTTTCAACAAATAGACCTTCTTGTTTTATTTTATACGCTAAGCACTCTTTATAAGCCGACTCTAATAAACCTGGCCCTAAAGATTTATGAACTTCGATTGCACAACCAATTACAATATTCGATAATTCGTTTTCATTCATTATTTTTAACTATAATATTTTCTTTATATGTGTTAATCTGAAAATACCTTAGTGTCCTTTGTGCCTTCTCTGTGTCCTTTGTGGTAAAAATTAAAAACACCCGTCTTTAGACGAGGTCTCGTCTCGTAAAACGAGACGGACAAGAACCACATCAATCAACAGATTTTCTGGTTGTATAATACAAAGCTGCCAAGAACAGTATACCTGTAATACCAGCGCCAACGACTGCTTCAGTGAAGCCGACGTCAACTGCGCCTAAAATTGCAAATAAAAATGCAGAACCAAAACTATAAACAGACAACACTACAATCGCGGCTAACAAATCCTTTACTCGCAATGCAACAATAGCAGATGCAATTAGAAGCAAATATATTATTAATTCAAGCTGCCAGATCATTTCGTTTCTTCTTCAGTAGTGCCGTCAGGTTTTTGATCGCCCAACAACGGTTTCAGTCCTAATCTGTAAGCTGCACGAGCGATGGCGTGTGTGGCTGTGGGATTTGCAATGCCTATAAACACGGCGATCAAAACAAGCTTAACTGTGTTGAGTGTTCCGCCTTCGTGAATTGCTAATCCTATCAAGACTAAAGCGAGTCCAAGTGTGTCGCACTTCCCCGCTGCGTGAATGCGTGTGTAAAAATCGGGAAGGCGGATAATACCAACACTTCCAATAAGCACAAACAAGGCGCCCACCAATAGAAAAACACTGCCGATGATGTCGTGAATTCCCATTATTTTTGAGATTCTTTTCTTTCTAAATATTTTGCGATTGCCACCACACCGATAAAGTTCAGCAACGCATAAGCAAGCACGATATCAACAAACATATCGAATCGGTCGAATATAAAACCGACAAGCGAAATCAAGACAATAGTCTTCGTTCCGATTACACCTGAACCGAGTATCCGGTCATAGACTGTTGGTCCAACTGCAACCCGATAAAAAGGGATAATAAGTGCTGCGGCAAGTATAAATGTTGTTATAAGAAGTATATTTTGCATAATTTAATCGTGCTAATTTATTAAAATATCTGATTATAAACAAAAAAGACTAACTTTTATTTTATTAAAATACCAAAGGATGTGCCGAACGAAAAAAGACCGATGAATCAGTCTAATGGTTTTAGCATCGTTTACGATGCTTTGTTTGGTCAGCGTCAGTATTTATACTGATGCGAGATTTGTAGTCCACGTAACGTGGTAAAATATTTTGTAAAATACCTGTCCCATTATTAATCGTTCCTTTAATTTATCCACACCAAAAAGATACGGGAATATAAATTATTTTTCAAATTCTCGCACAACCATAAATGGATGTGCTGAACGAAAAAAAACCGATGAATCGGTCTGACCAGATATACAAAATATCCCGGTTTCCAACTTATTTTGGTTTGATGTCTTTAGTAGCCGCGGGTTAGAATGCACGGGATAGAATATTTTTTTAACAATTTTATTTAATAGAACAAATTTACTTGCATCGTTTAACTATTTCACCAAATCCAAAATCTTGAAAAATGCCACACTGAAAACGCAGTCGTGTGGAAAAGAGGGTTATACAACTTTTAATTTCTGGAATATTTTGTCCCATTCTTTTTCCACAATTCTTATGAGTTCAAATGAATCAATAATTTTATTTTCATTACAATCATAAATTGGCAAAGATAATTCTGCATCATTAGCATCTTTAGGATCAATCTCAACCTCATCCTTATAAAAAGTTATTTTAGAAACATTATTTTGGGAAATAGTCACTTTTAACTTTCCCAATTTGGGGAACAAACCAGACCGGCTTTCACGGAGCGTAGAATGTTTCAATCGATTTGCAATGTCACCAGATACTTTCATATTGATATTGCTGTTGACAATATCTTCGACCATCTGCTTGTTTTTAGAGATTGATTTTAAATAGTCTTTTAAATTCCATAACCATAGGAAATAATTTTCAACATCGTCTTGAATGCTTTCAAAATCACGAAATTTTTTAAATGTATACTTAGTTGTAGTTCCATCGTCAAAAGTATAATTCCAACCCGTTCCTTTCCCACCAACATCGCTCAACTTTTTATTAAGTCTGTTAAGTTTTGAAAACAATATTAATATTTCACCGTACTTCATTAGTTATGTAACGATTAAAGTCAGCGGGGGCTGTAAGCCATCCGCTGGAGTGCTTTGTTAGCTGCTGGGGCATTCTATCTCTTAAGTAAGCTATGATGAAGATTATGCAAAGAGCGACATGCGTAATCGCAGAACAATGCCGTCTCAGAGAAAACCTTGAATGACCCATTTTATAACTACCAGAAGATGGAAAAATAAGCCGACGATGGCAACCAAGACGACTCCGAAAACGATTTTTCTCCGAGCCCATCCCAATAGGAAGGTTCCTCCCAAAATCAGTGAAGGACCTGCTATATTCAATATTGCAGTAAAAACCAATAAAAAACCTGCAACATGAGGATGGAGTTCCGGGGAGAATAATAGAGGACCGAGACCCCCCAAGATTGCCAAAGCGAGAGAAAGAATACCAACGCATACCATAACAACTCCTGCAATCTTTGCTAATATCTTCAACATTTAATTCCCTTTCTAGTCGTAATGGTAGCTAACCTTGGGTTGAGCTGTGAGCGCCCTCGTGGCGCGAATCAGCTCGAACCCGTTGTTAGGCGCATTATCTTATGAACACAAACAAATATAGATGATATACAATGAATGAAAATAGACCGATAACAATAGATGGAAATAGCTGCAATCCTGACGCTTTCTTCACTGCTAATGGAAATAAGATGAGAAAACCAATAACATAAAGCGCAAGATATGATATTACTACAATTAGTCCAATACCATCGGATGTCAATTCTAGCCATTGTTTCTGATCAATAATTCCAGTAGTAAAAAAGAAGGCTTGAAGCAAATCAATGATTAATGTGATGAAGGTTGGCAATATTGAAGATTGAATTAATAGAGAAAGGTAATCATCAAAAACGGATTGTGACTTCAAAGCTTTTGCCAGTATATAAGCGACTGAAGTTGCAGATAGTATTGCTAAAAAGAAAACTGGCATTAAAAAGAATATTTCTGCAAGATAGTAATTACTTATTGGAATTATTGGTGGAGCTGTTAGTTCTGCCCCACCAAAATACCAACCAATAATCGCAACTGTATATAATACCAAAATCCAGAAATAGTATTTTAGTGATTGCATTGCGTGGTTTTTGCGATTTAATATTATGCCAAACCCATTATTGGGATTTCTTAAGATAGCAAGACTTGTTCTGATATCATTTAACATGTGACCCTCCTAAAAATACTACAAAACTTATTCAACTTTAATATTCATTTTATGAAGCAATTATCGTCATATTTTTATATATTCTGCGTGTTATTACATTTTTCTACAGCGAGGCTGTGCGCCTAACGGCATTGCGCCTAACCCGCCGCCCCGAACAAGGATGCCGAACATTACCAACAACTTTTTATTTATTAAAAACTTTATTTAGCAGAACAACTTTACAAAGCAACATTACACGGTAGAACAAAGCCAATAATTACACAAATGCTGTACTAAAAAACGCTGTCCGTGTTGAGCGCCTTGTTAGGCGTTTCGTTGGACATGGTTCCAAAATTCAAGTTCTCTATTCAGGAGACGTTCGATATAAGCGTCGTCTCGCTCGACAGGCAGCAGCAATTCGGGGTGGCCAGGCCAGTAACACCAAAAGTCGAGCGAATCGAGACCGGTGACCGCCAAGATGTGCTGCATCTGACCGAAGTAATAATCGGGGACAGAACGAGATTGTGAGGCTCTCCGATAAACAGAATCGCCGCATTTGATTTCGACTACCGCATCGTGGTTGGTGGCGAGGCCATCGAGACTCGCGCGCAGCCAGTCATATCGTGTGCTCTGAAGGCAAGCGGGACTCACATCTCTCCCAGTCTTGGCGATGTAGCGCTTGCGAGCTTCGGGCTCAAGCCGCGTGCCGAGAGCCATAGCTTCATTCTGGAAAGAGTCTCGTGGTGCTGGTCCGCGCTTCTCTTGCAGTAGTTTTGCGGCACTCTTGAAGTGATTCTCGCCCATGATGGTCGAAGCGTCTGAAGCACCAATTCCCTTGTGACGCCACTCCAGCCATTCGCGCGTTCCTTGTTGGAGTTCAACGATGATGAAATAAGTATTCATAGGCAGAGACGCGTCGAAACACCTAACTACCAGCGGCTCAGCCGCAAACGGCCGGCTTAAAGAAGGATTCTCCCTTGCTGGGGTTCCAGAGCCGGTGGTGTCCTCTATAATGTGCTCCTTATCCTCACGGGAGACCCTTTCGCGATAATCCTTGTTACGCTCGAACCCGCCTTGTTCAGGCTTGGACCTAGTGCGACCTTTGAAGAGATCAAAGAAAAATCCAATTGTCATGCTCCTCCTTTCGTAAAAACGTGTTCCTTCATACGCCTAACGGCGTTGCAAATAGCACGCTTACCTATATAGTTCTTAGGAATTTTTATATCCTCTTGACTTCTGCCAAAGGCAGATAAATTTAACTTATTTAAGAGGTTATACAAACTTTTCGTATTGTTTAATCTTCATTCATTTGTTTAAATCTTTCTCTCGGGTCATCAAACGATATATCTTTGGGATCAAATTTTTCTGGATCAAATTCTCCGCCTAACCATTCAATCATTTCATTATATTCTTCATTTTTAGGATCACTCAGGACAGACAATAAATCGTAATAACCACCAATTCCGCCACAATCTTCTGGTGGACAAGCCATTTGACCATCAATACATTTGGGATATTTCTCACCAACTGTCGCTTGTATGATTTTCTCAAACTTGATTGTATGTATCCAAGAATCTCCAAAATCATACTCATATCTGGCGTTGCGATTATTTTCATTAAAATATTTCGATATTTTTACTTTGTGGTCTGCCAAAACTTTCCTATCAAAGGCATCATACTCTTCATCGGGGATTCCAATTTCAACTTTACTATTTGTTATTGGGTCTTTTATTGAAAATGAATGAAGATGGTAATCAAGCCAGCCCATAGAATCTTGAACAGCTACGTGTAAATCCCAAAATGAGTAATGAGAAGGTACTAATATCCTTCTCCAAATTGATGGTTCGGAACTGGTTAACGTAATTTTGAATTGATACACTTCATTTATTTTTTTAATCATAATAACATCCAATTAATTTATTCACACTCAATTTAATTAGTTTGCCTAACGACCGGCGCTAAGCTGCGGCGGCGTACACTTGCAATATGCACTGCACGAAACAGATTCATGCGCTGAATTAAATTATTTGTACTACAGTTTTGATGTATACTCAACATAATTATTTTACGAAAAACCACCATTAGCCATGCTAATTGCACCCACGCTCATTCCGTCAGGTTGAGGCGCTGGTTAGCCAACAACTAAATTTTGTTAGCGCTTATATACATCGTAATAATTTGATAGTACCTCGCGCCAACTAATTAATTTTTTATTGAAATCAGAAAACTCTTTTTCGGTTGCAATCTTGCATTCACGAATATAATAGCCGTCCGTTTTTCCAGAAAGTTCTATAAGAATGTTTACAGGTGTTTTTTGAGGGCCTAAAAAATATTGACCACCAAGCTTAACATTTTTCCACAATGATATATCTAAAGGATCTCTCCAGTCTTTTTCGTTTCCATCAGGCAAGGCATATTCTGCTGTCTGAATAAGATCACAATAAGTCGCAAATGCATTTTGATTTAGAATGCCTTTTGGAATAGATATTTTTTTAGATGATTTCAAACTATTATCTTCAAACAAAATCCTATAAGGTAATGCTGGACAAGTGAACCACACATCTTTACATTCTAATCTGTAATAATTATTAACGTGGGTCTCTTTCACTTCTGGTATTTCAGGCCGAACTGTCTTATCTGAAGGCAGATCACTTAAAATTAATTGTAAGGCAGGAATAATTCTATTTATTAAATTAAGTTCTTCTGAATCCCAAGTGGATTCTCCCTTCCATAAAATAGTTCCTTCTCTATTAGAAAGTTCAATCGAAATAGTATGTGTGTATGAAAGTAATTGATCCGCCGATTGTGTGCCTACAGTTAAAGAACGAGACGCTAATACACCGATTGCTCGTGCTATACTAACACCAAGCCCTGAAGTTGCACCTGCACCAGTTCCAGTAGAAATTGCATATGCTTGAGTGTTTGTTGAAGAAACAGTAGAAGAAAACTTCATTTTATCATTTCTGTCAGTTTTGTAAGATAACTTAACTAAATAATCATATCCTCCACTTTCGATAATAAAGCCACGACGCTTTATTAAATGAGTAAGAGAAGAACGGAGTCTTTCGGACGTCAATTGTTCATTTCCGAGAAGTGGAGATGTATTACCAGAAACTTCAATTTTGACGCTTTTAGTAGGATCAATAGTTTGAATGGATTTCAGAGAACGAATCCATGGCTGTGAAACACGAAACGATGGAACAGTTGCACAACCAACTATTAAAAGTAAAAGGGAAAATAAAATCGGTTTGTAATATTTTTTCATTAGTATCTCCATTATGATGATGCCGATTGTTGCTGGCTAACTATTAGTTATACTGCCATATGCCGTGCTATCACATCCGCCAGAGGCGGACAAGCAGGCAGTTTGTGTGTTAGATTCCATATGTTTTATTGTTTTTATTTTACTTCCTATCAATCGGGCTTGCTATCACTCAAATACTTAAAATCTTTTACTTCTTCTTTTATCTCGTTTGAGAATAGGGTCAAACTAAATTTTTGTCTTCCAACATTTTCAATATATGCTTTGCGAGTGTTTCTTTAATTTCAGTATGTCTCGGAACCGGCTGAGAAAGCTTTGTTCTTGGATTTTGGTACCAATCGTGTTTGGACCCATGGCGAATGAATATGCAATCCATTCGCTCAATTTTCTTAACGAGTTCTTTTCGCTTCATGCAACTTCAAGTTCAGCCGCTTTTCTGACATGTGGGATCGCTCCGTTAGTCAAATCCTTATAGATGTCTGTTAAATTCTCTTTGAGTTCCTCCAGCGTTTCACCTTGCGTCATATAATCAGGGTATTCCTCAAGATATCCTACCCACATATCTTCGTCTTGCCAATAAATGTATCGTTTTTTTTCCATTTAGTTATCTCCAATATGTTCTATGTTTGTATAAAAGTAAAAAAAGAACAAACAAGATGCAATTATCCTGCAGACATCATTAATTCAAATACTTAAAATCTTTTACTTCTTCTTTTATCTCTTTTGAGAATAACTTCATAATCCGGGATTGCATCTGTCCGTTCTCAAGTGAGCCGGCGCTGCCGGGAACGAGTCCGTGAACCAGGAACTTATCTTGCTCAATATCTATCGTGAATGTTCCGGGTGTAATTGTAATCGAGTTCCCTAAAATTACTTTTGCAACTGCCGATGGTAGTTTAGTGCGAAATGAAATCAAGGTTGGCTTTATCGGCATTTTCGGGTGGACCACTAAATATGCAACCTGAATACTTGCAATAAATATTTCTTTCATCAACCATAAAATATAAACTGGCAGTTGAAATATTCTGATAGGAACGTTTGGCTCTCCCCTCTCCGGAAATAAATTCCACTTGGAGAGTTTGTAATTAATCAAAACTACAATCGTAACTGCAATAATTCCAAACCCGATATGTGTTGCATCGTATTTGCCGCTGAATATCAACCACAGTCCAAACAATATAACAACTTGAACGATTACTGATTTGAAGCTCCCTCTTTTTATCTGGTCAAATTCTAAGGGTGTGCGTGATTTTGGTTTTTCATCTAACATTTGTTACTTGGCTACCGCTTCTGTAATTTTCTATCTTTTCAATCAACTGCTTTGTTGATGCTGCCGATTTGTTCAAGAATGTTGAAGGATATACACCGATCCAAATGATAAAAATAATTATGGGAACGAGAACGGTAATTTCTCTTTTCGATATATCTTTTAAATTTTGATTTTCAGGATTTGTAATCTTTCCGTACATCACACGTTTGAACATCCACAAAATATAAACTGCTGCTAATATTACACCGGTTGCAGCTAAAATTGAGAACGCAGGTGTTCCTAAAAAGTCGGATTTAAAGGCGCCTATCAAAATTAAAAACTCACCTATAAAGCCGTTGAGTCCGGGCAAACCGATTGACGAAAGTGAAACAATCATAAACATTGTTGCAAAGACAGGCATTACTTTCGAGATGCCTCCGTATTCAGAAATTAATCGTGTATGGCGGCGGTCGTATAACATTCCAACGATAATAAATAAAGCACCGGTTGATAAACCGTGGTTAACCATTTGGATTATTCCGCCTTGCACTCCTTCTTCAGTTAATGCAAAAAGTCCGAGTACAACGAAACCTAAATGACTGACAGAAGAATAAGCTACAAGTTTTTTAATATCGGGCTGAACCATCGCAACGAGAGCTCCGTAGATAATACCGATTACAGCTAACCCGGCAACATAAGGTAAATATTCAAATGTAGCTTGTGGAAAGAATGGTATGGCAAATCGGACCAACCCGTAAGTACCCATCTTCAACAGAACACCCGCAAGTATAACGCTGCCTGCCGTGGGGGCTTCGACGTGTGCATCGGGAAGCCAGGTATGGAACGGAAACATCGGAACTTTGATTGCGAAGCTTAAACCAAAAGCGAGGAACATCCAGGTTTGAATAGCAAGCGGAATAGTTGGGGCAATATTAAATAATTCAAGAACATCGGTTGTAAATTTCCCGCCGTTGAGTGTTGAAGCATAGTAACCAAGCCATATAATAGCAACAAGCATCAGCAGACTACCGAACATTGTATAAATGAAAAATTTTATCGCGGCATAAATTCTATTCTCGCCGCCCCATATTCCTATTATGAAATACATAGGTATCAACATCGCTTCCCAGAATACATAGAAGAGAAACAAATCGAGTGAAACAAACACGCCCAACATCCCAACTTCTAAAAGCAACATCATCATCACATAATTGCGGATACTTTTGGTGATGGAGTTCCAGGAGGAGAGCAATGCTAAAGGAGTCAGAAAAGTTGTCAGCATAACGAGTAGCAGCGATATACCATCGACACCAACGTTATATGATATATTCAAACTTTCGACCCAAAGGATTTTGTAAACGAACTGCATATCCGGATTTGTGCCGTCGAATTTCAAAAACAAAAACACAGATACGACGAAAGTAAGGAGACTGAATGCCATACCTAATGTTTTTATCAGGTTAGCATTTTCGCGATTGATAAAGAATAATGCTAAAACTCCTAAAAGCGGTGTAAAGACAATTGCTGTTAGAATATGTTCCATAAAAATCTTTCTCTATTTCCTACCGGATAATTAAAATTGCAAGAATGATAATGATGCCCGCAACAAAATAAGCAGCGTAACTTTGTGTGAAACCGGCTTGCGTTCGCCGTGTATAACCGCTGAGAATGTTAATCAATTTTGCAGTCCCGTTCACTGCACCGTCGATTATGCCGACATCAAAAATTTTCCAAAGTAATTTATCGGAAGCTTTTACTGTAGGGGCTAAAATTGTGGCGTCGTAAATTTCGTCCACAAAATATTTATTCCATAAAAGATTGTGAATGCCGCTATATTTTTCGGAAAGCTTTTCAGCTATATCTTTTCGCTTCAAATAAATATGGCGGGCGAATAAAATTCCAGCTGCTGCAATTACAACCGATAATAACATCAATATATATTCTGTTGGAACAACCTCGTGATGACCGAAGGCGAGAATTGAATTTGAACGTTCAAATATTGGATCGAGAAAATGTTCAATCGCATTACTGCCGCCGAGTGCCGCAGGAATTCCGATAAATCCTCCTATCACCGAAAGAACTGCGAGAATTATTAAGGGAATAGTCATAACTTTTGGAGCTTCGTGAGGATGCTTGTCTTTATCCCAACGAGGTGCACCTTCGAACGTTAAAATAGTTAATCGGAACATATAAAACGCCGTGAGTGCAGCGCCGCTGGCTGCTAAAATCCAGAGCGGCCAATATCCTGCGTCGAAAACCTTCCACAAGATTTCATCCTTACTAAAAAATCCTGATAGCGGAGGAATTCCTGAAATTGCTAACGCGGCAATTACGAATGTTTTGTAAGTTGTTGGCATCTTCGATTTGAGTCCGCCCATTTTTTGTATGTCCTCTTCATCATGCATTGCGTGAATAACTGAACCGGCACCCAAGAATAACAGTGCCTTGAAAAATGCATGAGTTACAACGTGAAATAAGCCGGTTGCAAACGCACCAACACCTAAAGCAAGAAACATATAACCCAATTGGCTGATAGTCGAATAAGCCAAAACTTTTTTTATTCCGTTTTGCACTAAACCAATACTTGCAGCAAGAATTGCAGTGAGTGCACCGATGATTGCAACAATCAGCATCATAGTTGGCGAGAGTGCAAAAAATATTGAGGCACGTGCTACCATATAAACGCCAGCAGTTACCATAGTAGCGGCGTGAATTAATGCACTAACCGGAGTTGGTCCAGCCATCGCATCGGGAAGCCAGACGTAAAGCGGAATTTGTGCCGATTTACCAGTAGCGCCTAGGAACAAGAGCAAAGCTATCCAGAAAATTGTAACATCGCCAACCGAGAAAGCTGCTGCACGCCCAAACACGGTCCCAAAGTTCAAACTTCCAAACGTAATAAATATCAGGAACATTGCAATCAAAAATCCGAAGTCGCCTACTCTGTTTACTACAAAAGCTTTCATCGCAGCGTCGTTGGTTGTTCCCTTTTCAAATTTTTTATCATACCAAAATCCAATCAATAAGTATGAACAAAGTCCGACCCCTTCCCACCCTAAAAACATTAACAGGAAGTTATCGGCTAAAACTAAATTCAGCATCATAAAGATAAAGAGATTGAGATATGCAAAAAATCTCCAGTATCCTTTATCGCCGTGCATATAACCGATTGCGTAAACGTGTATCAAAAAACCGATACCGGTTACAACCAATGTCATTATGATTGAAAGTTGATCGACTTGATAAGCAGCATTGATAGAGATTGAACCGACGTTAATCCAGTTAAATATTTCTATAATGTGTGACCGATTTTCGACAGGCGAAGAAAGCATCTGAAAGAAGATGACGGCTGCAATTGCAAAACCAATTCCGATGACTCCGCTTCCGATTGAGCCGATAATTTTTTCGGACTTTAGTTTTGAACCAAGAAGTCCGTTGATTAAAAATCCTAAGAAAGGAAATAAAACTACAAATCCGATGTATTCGTGCATTACCATTTCATTATGTTTATTTCGTCTATGTTTACTGTCATTTTATTTCTAAAGAGTGCGATGATAATTGCTAAACCTACGGCGGCTTCGGCGGCTGCAACTGTTAAAACAAAAAATACGAACATCTGCCCTGTTGTGCTTCCTAAATAAGCCGAGAATGCAACGAGCGTCAGGTTAACCGAATTTAGCATAAGTTCGATACTCATAAAAACAATGATAGCATTGCGGCGGGCTAAAACCCCCACTACACCGATTGAAAAAAGGATTGCACTTAATGCGAGGTAATAATTCAGTGGTATCATAGATTATCCAATTCTCTTTTTTGCTAAAACAACAGCCCCAATGATTGCAGCCAAAAGTAAGATTGATGCGATTTCAAAAGGCAGCAAGTAATCAGTGAACAGGACTTTGCCTATATGTTCAACCGTTCCTATCTGAGTTGCTAAAGGCGATAGCCGATTTGGGTATTCGCCGAAGCTTGTAGTTAAACCGATGATTATTTGAACTAACATCACTACAGCTAAACCGATTGCAATACGTTTTTTATATGTGATTTTTTCGGTAAGCATTTCTTCTTTCCCTAAATTTAAAAGCAAAACGACGAAAAGGAAAAGTACCATTATAGCGCCTGCATAAACGATTACTTGAATCACAGCTATAAACTGAGCGTGGAGTGTAAGATAAATGATTGCGAGCATAATAAAGTTAAAAACTAAATACACTACGCTTACAATTGGACTACGGCGTGTTATTACTAAAATAGCTGATATTATTGATGTAGCTGCAAGAATGAAAAAAACTATAGTATCAATAGACATTATTTTGTTTTAGATTATTTAAAAATCGATTTGAATATACTAAAAATAGAATTTACAATCAATTAATGATAAATCGTTTTTCAAGAATTTCCTGTTTTTTTGTTTGACCGGAAAGGTAGCTCATTGCAGATGAAATCTGCTCATTTCTTGGACCACCATTTGCAGGTATAACGAGTAAGCATTATGTCGTCAATCTCTCTCTGAGTACTTGAACCGATATTGACCATTTTACTAATGTCAGCAAAGTAGGCTTCATCATCGGGAGTATGCGATAGTGATTCGAATCTTGACGTTAATTTTATTAGTAAATCTGATTTCAAATCCTAATTTAGCGATAAAGCGGTATATCAAAAGTCCCGTTTTTTATTACTTTGACTAATCGTGTTTGATAGAGAGATGGTTGGAGACCTGCAATAAATTCGAATATGCCTTTACATCTCATATTTATCAGATCCAATGACTGAATTGTTATTGACCCTGTATCTGTCGAATTTGTATATAAAGTAGTACCACCGCAATCAATAATATCAGGAGACCAAGATCCGAAATTAGACGACATACCGCCAAGGGAATAATGTCCAACTCCATCAAATAAATGTAAGTATATTTGGATCGTTCCATTATAAATTGATAGACTTGTTTGATTTCCTCTCCTACTTAACATAGCTTTCGCAGATGGCGATGAAGACACTTGAGCATTTAAAAAATGTTCATTATCAATAATGGCAGACATTTTAGATACAATACCATTAGTAACGACAGCACCAAGTATTGATTTTTGATAGGTTCTGGAACCACCAGGATTATTCAGTATTAATTTTGAATCAAGAGTCGAATACGATCCTCTTACAATTCGGATGCGAGGCTCATTAATAGAGTACTTTATGGTATAGTTTCCGTTCATTGCTTGAAATGTATCCGGAAGTGCCTCACCTATCAAAGCTAACTTACCAGTCGATGTTTCTACTGCAAGCGGTAACATATAACCTTCAGCGGTTATTTTGAATCCTGTAAAATATAGGAATCGGTTAGTTGCAATGAATGTACTATCGATTTTATACCATACCCCTATAAGGTCAGGAGCAACCTTTATATCGGAATATCCTGTTACTCCATTTGGTTTGTTCTCACAACCTAAAAATAATAAACTTACAATAACAATTGTAAAAATAAATAGTATTGATTTAATCATATCATCTCCATATTGGATTAAAATGCTAATAATTTTCAAATTATTATTTCTTAAACACACTGAAAATCTTGTTTATTTTACCCTGCTCCAAATTTGAAATACTCTCTAACTCACCGGCATCTAACCATATTCCTCCGCAGCCTGAGCATTTATCGATCTTAATATTTTTATAATCAATTTCCACCAAATCCATTCCGCATTTCGGACAGTGCATGAAGTGAAGTTCTTTCAATTTCTGTTTTTCTTCCTCTATCAACTTAATTTGCTTTTCAGCTTCAAGTTTTTTGCGACGCTCAAACTCCATCCTTGCAATATATTCTTCTTCTTTTTCACTTGGTTTTATTGGCATTTAATAATCTCCTTTTTTTCTTGGTTGATATGTAGGACAATCCTAAAAGTTATGTCGATATTTTTTTCTATTTTCAATAATCGTTTGTTGGGAACTCAAATATTGTTATGATTCAATCTGTTAATTACCGAAGTAATATGATGCATTCAATAAAATGCCTAACATCGAGGGATTAAAATCTTTTCCGGTAGAGTTGATAAAAGGTTTCTGTTTCCAGTTCGCAAGTCCGGAAGATCCTGTAGCTTCGATTGAGATGCCAATATTTTGACTTATCATATAATTAACACCAGCTCCACCTCCAAAACTGAACCCTATAAGATTTAATGTCCCTAAAGATTTATCACTGCTGCTCTCCATCGTTCCGCTAACAAGATTTAATAGCAAGAATCCATAAGGCTGAATTCTGCCTCTTGAAAAAATATACTTTCCTCCGATTCCAATATTGAATAAAGAAATGTCGAATTCGGTTTCGAGCGTTCTTCCGTCAACTGTAGTTACTACATATTTCGGAGTCGATGCAACGAATCCATACATTCGGAAACAAAGGGCAATATCCTCTGTGTGGTGGTAGTAATAACCAAAATTAATGGCAACATCGGGTGAGACATCAGTTTCGCCACTTGTTAGATTGAAAGGGTTCTTCTCGAAAGATTTTGCCCCTCCTAAACCGAATTCTACTTGATGTATTTTAAATTCATCAGTCGTCTGTGCAAATAAAATAAACGGGAAAAAACCGATACAGATTAAAAACAATATATTCTTTTTCATAAAAATGCCTTTCATTTTTTAAAAGAAATAATAATGAATTCCAACTTGCGGTAGCGGAAATATCTGTCCGTTTGTAAAAAAAGTAAAATACAAACTTGCCGAAAAATGTAATGCTTCGCGTGCTCTAGATTCAATGCCGATTCCTGCAGCAAGCCGTAAAGGACCATCGAGTTCATTCGATGTTTCACCAACGTAATAAAACCCGCTGCCACCGCCGGCATAAAACCGGGTGCTTTCGCCTCGCACTAAATCGAACTGAATTTCCAATCCTAAATCGTAAATCAATTTTTTTGAATCTTTAATTATTCCCGCTGTAAATTGATACGATGCAATTGATGGAAGATGATGCCTGAAACTCAAGCCCATCCCGGTTCCAAGTCCGAACGAAGCGCCCAAGCCGAATACATCACGTTCCAATTCAGTTGGCTGGTCTTTAGAAGGGACGATCACTTGGCTAAAAGCACTTGCCGATAGTAACAAAAAAACCAGTGTTGCAGAAAATAAAGTTTTCATAATATCATTCTCCTATTATTTTGATTTTAAATAATGCCAAAGTTCTTTCATACTTGGTCGTTTACCATACGACAAAACAGTTGTTCTGAAAATTTTAGCTGCTGCCCACATTGCAGCAACAGTCGATAAAGATAAAACTATAATGTTTGCAAGAATCTCAAATACTGATGGCATTTGAATCGGAATTCTCACAGCCATCATCGTAGGAGTTAAAAACGGAATAAAAGTTAAGATACTGATTAATGGCGAATTAGGATCCTGCATTATCCACATTGCAAGCAGTAAAGGTATAATTAAAATCATAACAAGGTAGCCGGTTACCTGTTGAGCTTCTTGTTCGGTAGATAGGGGTGCCCCGACTCCGACAAAAATTGCAGCATAGAATAGATAACCGAGTATAAAAAATGGCAAAAGAACTAAAGCACTTGTTAGTGATATAATTACAGTTCCGAATTTCAACGCGATAGCAATACCTATCAAAGCCCAAGTTCCAATCTGAACAAAACCTAAGGCGCTCAACCCCAATATTTTGCCGACCATCAAATCGTTCGCCGAGCTTGACGACATTAGCACTTCGATAATTCGATTTGATTTTTCTTCCACCATACTTCGAACTAAAAGTTGTCCTGTTGATATAATCAAAATGAACATCGCCATTATAAAAATGTATGCACTGAAGAACATTGACTTAAAATCGGATTCTTCTTCTTCGCCGGTTTTTGATATTTTAACCAACTTCAACTCTATCGGGAAAGTTAGTTTTTTAATTACTCCAGGATCTAACCCTTCTGCTTTTAATTTTTTTTCTATAATTAAATCGCGTATCGTCCGATTCAATCTTTCAGTTACTTTGATGTTGCCAACATTCTGTGCCCTGTATTCAAAAACCGAATCGTTGTAAATAGTCGTACGGATGATTAAATATCCTTCAATGTCTTCTTTCACGACTAAATTATCAGCATCTTTCTTGGCGTCTTCCAAATTGAGAAGTGCACGGTTGCCGATATGACGAATTATGTAATTTGGTTTTCCATCAGGGAGTTTAAATTTATCTTCTAATTTTTTTGAGAGTAATTTCCCCAATTCATTAGTTTCATCAATCACACCGATAATGCGCGGCTCTGTATCAGGTTTTGTTATTAAAAGAGTTGGTAATACAAAAGCCCCGATCATAAAAAGTGGAGTTACTATAAGTGAAATAATAAAAGCTTTTGTTTTTACCTTCTCGATAAATTCCCAGCGGGCCACGGCAAAGGCTTTTCTCATAAGCTCACTCCTTCGCTCTTTTTAATCTTATTACCGCCAACCATACTAAGAAATATTGAATGAAGTGATGGCTCTATCATTTCGTATTTTCGTATTTTTAATTTTTGCACTAATTCAGCTAACAGGTTTGTTCCTACCTGATGGTCGCTAATTTCAAATTCGGCAGAATTCTCATAAAGCAATAACTTATCTATTCCATTTGTAGCTTTTAAAAATTCGGCATCACCATCGAATTCGATGTGAACAGTATTTTTTCCGAAACGGCTTTTAACTTCAGAAAGTTTTCCTTCGATTACTACTCTGCCGTGATTAATCAAACAAATTTTATCGGAAAGCTTTTCAGCTTGTTCCATCATGTGTGTTGAAAATATAATCGCTTTCCCCTTGTCTTTCATCTCCATAAACAAATCTTTCAGCACAATTTGATTTACAGGGTCTAATCCGGAAAACGGTTCATCTAATATTATAAGTTCGGGGTTATGCAAAATTGCAATGATGAACTGAACTTTTTGCTGATTCCCCTTCGAAAGTTCTTCAACTTTCCTATCAGCATAAGCAAGTAAATCGAGTCGTTTTAACCAATCGTAAGCCCGTTTACGGGCTTCGGTTTGTGGAACACCTTTCAGAGTTGCAAAATAAATTATTGTATTCAATAATTTATTTTTTTTATACAAACCACGTTCTTCCGGTAAATAACCAAGTTTGTTTCTGATTGCGCCATCGAATGGTTTTCCGTCGAATAAAATATCTCCTCTATTGGGTTGGATGATATTAAGTATCGTTCGGATGGTTGTAGTTTTACCAGCGCCATTCGGGCCTAGTAGTCCAAATACTTCGCCCCGTTTTACTTCGAACGAAACATCATCGACAGCAACTACTGTAGAGAATTCTTTCCGAATATTTTTAACAGTAAGCATAAGTAATATCCATTGAGTCTAAATTCTAAATATAAAATCCTAAAAACTAAACAAATTCAAAGCACAAATTATGGTGTTAATCTGTAAATCATTCTTGGAAACGGTATCGTTTCACGAATGTGTTCAAGTCCGCAAATCCACGATACAGTTCTTTCGATACCAAGCCCGAACCCTGCGTGCGGAACCGAACCATAACGTCGTAAATCTAGGAACCACTCGAAAGCTTCCATAGGCAGATTGTGCTCTTTAATACGATGAACTAACGCATCGTAATCGTCTTCACGCTGGCTGCCGCCGACAATTTCGCCATAACCTTCGGGTGCAAGTATATCCATCGCCAATGCGACTTTTGGATTTTCAGGATCGCGTTTCATATAAAAGGCTTTTATTTCTGAGGGATACCGGTGAACAATCACAGGTCTATCGAATTGACTTGAAATAATTGTTTCATCCGTTCCGCCGAAATCGTTACCCCATTGAAAATCGACTCCGTTCTTTTTTAAAATTTCAACAGCATCGGTATAAGCAACGCGCGGGAATGGTTTTTTCACCTTCTCCAATTTTTCTGTGTTACGTTCCAAAACTTTTAGTTCGTTGCCGCGATTTTTGAGAACCGATGTTACTATATGTTCTAAAAAATCTTCTGCGAGTTCCATGTTGTCGTTCAAGTCGTTCCAGGCGACTTCAGGTTCAACCATCCAGAATTCAGTTAGATGACGGCGAGTCTTGGATTTTTCCGCACGGAATGTTGGTCCGAAAACATATATTTTCCCAAATGCCATAGCACCCGCTTCACCATACAATTGCCCGGATTGAGTAAGATATGCTTTTCCTAAATCGAAGTATTCGGTTTCGAACAATGTGCTTGTCCCTTCGCAAGCAGCGGGAGTAAAAATAGGGGCATCCATTAAAGTGAAACCCCGGTTGTCAAAAAATTCTCGGACCGAACGAATTATTTCATGACGAACGCGCATAATAGCATGCTGCTTCGCTGATCGAAGCCAAAGATGACGGAGATCCGAAAGAAACTCGATGCCGTGTTCTTTCGGTGTGATAGGATATTCGCTGGCAATATGGACGATTTTTATGTCGGTGGTTTCTATTTCGTAACCACCCGGCGCCCGGTCTTCTTTGCGGACTTTCCCTTTTAAAATTAAAGACGATTCCTGCGTTAACGTATCGAAAGAATTAAATACTTCTTCGGTTACATTATTTTTTACAATAACACATTGAACAATTCCGGTTCCATCACGAAGGATAACGAACCTGATTTTACCGCTTGAACGTTTGTTGTAGAGCCAGCCTTTAATTTCGACTTCCTCGCCGACGTATTTTGATAAATTTTCTATGTAATATTTTGTCATTAGAGACTATAGTTTTTAGATTTTAGTAAAATAATTTGTTTTATTTTGTAGGAATATACAAAAGATAGAGTAGATGGGCAAATATATGTTTATGATTGCCCAAAAAATCAGTTTTCGCGATACATTGTTTACGACCTTGCCGCACAACTCTTTTTAGGGAGTCTCTATTTTTTGTTTTTAAATAATTTATGGTATATAAGGTCTGACGTAAGATGTGAATTATGATTAACAGTTATCGCGGAGAAGGTGGGATTCGAACCCACGATACCCTTACGGGTACACCGGTTTTCGAGACCGGCTCTTTCAACCACTCAGACACCTCTCCAGCGCAAAAGTTTCAAAAAGTGTGCATCAAATTTATGAAAAGAATCTCTGAAATGCAATTCTTTAATACAATTTCAAAGAGGGCTTTTTTGTAGAATTTACACCTTAAAATTACAATTTGCGAATCTTTTTAAACAAAATTTTCCACATTATTAAACCTTCATATCCACGTAACCACATAATCATTAACATGTTGTGGCTGCCCTATCTATAAATTATTTGAGAAGAAAAAGACGTGGCACCAGCATTGAACCCTTTACAACAAAACAGAAACTTAGAAAAATGAATATGAAAAATATAATATTGATAACCAGTTTAGTTGTAATAACGACCTCCCAGCTTTGCTTCGGACAAACTCCCCAACAAGTTGATTATTCCGACGTTTTAGTGATAATTAATGATAACAGTCCCATATCCGATAGCGTAGGAATCTACTTTTCCTTAGCCCGAAATATACCGCCGGAAAACATTGTGCGAATAAATGCTCCAGTTACTGAAGAAATTGATAGCACCACATTCACAAACGTACGTTCACAAATTGAGACTCATATACTCAACCATATGTTAAGAGAGCAAATAAATTATATTGTTACCACTAAAGGTGTTCCACTAAAAATTAATCGAGGAAATACTTTTTCCACAAGTTCTCCATCATCTTCGCTGGAAAGTGAGTTGACGTTAATATTAAGTTCAATGGCAAGCTCGATTGGACAGAATGGTTACATTGTATCACCTTATTTCTTAGGTGCTAAGAATTTTTCAAAATCTATATATGATATGTATTTGGTAACACGCCTTGATGGATATACATTTAATGATATTAAAACATTAATAGACAAATCAGGGTCTCCCGCATATATTGATACTACGGTTCGATTCGTATTTGACCAAGACCCAAATTGGAACGGTTCACTACCTTACTTAAACAATTCAATGTCCTATGCAGCTTCGAAGATATCTGCAAAGGGCTTAATTCCTAATTTAGACCAGACGAATACTTACTTGACTTACCAAAGTAACGTTATTGGTTATGCCAGTTGGGGAAGCAATGACTATAACGCAAACCAGTATACCCAATATGCAAGGCCGAAAAATACTTGGGCAGATGGTGCAATTGCTGAAACTTATGTTTCTACTTCAGCTAGAACTTTTTCAACACCGGTTACTTATGGTCAATCGGTAGTTGCAGATTTAATCTCTGAAGGTGTGACTGGAGTAAAAGGTTATGTATACGAACCGTATTCTAATGCGATGGCGATTGTTTGGGTTCTCTTTGATCGATATACAGACGGTTACAATTTAGCAGAAAGTTATTACATGTCATCTAGAGCTCTCTCGTGGATGGATGTTATCATAGGTGATCCAAAAATGCAGGTTTTACTTAAAAATACACTCCCGACCCCAGACCTCCCTATTCAAATCGGTTCTTTCGTAGCGAATTATATGTATGCTAATGATGTGCAGATTGAGTGGACAACAATTAGTGAGATCAACAACTATGGTTTTAACGTACAGCGTTATAACGAAAACTCAATGGTGTTTGAAACTTTAGGCTTTATTCCAGGCAAAGGAACGACAACTGAACCACAAACATATACATATTTAGATGAAAATGTTTCCACCATCTCTTTACAGTACCGCTTGGAACAAATCGATAATGATGGTTTAACACACTACTTTGGACCGATTAACCTTTCTCCAAATACAATAAAAGAAAGCATAGCATTACAAAAAACATTCATGCTATATCCTAACTATCCAAATCCTTTTAACCCAACTACTGAAATAAAATTCACTTTAGAAAACAAAGCAAAAGTAACACTAATGGTATATAATTCTATTGGTCAGGAGGTTGATGAACTTATTAATGGTGAAATAAATGAAGGAACGCACAGCATAAAATTCGACGGTTCAAATTTAGCCAGTGGAATATACTACAGCGTAATGCAATCGACCAACGGTATTCTGATACAAAAAATGATTTTAATTAAATAATTTATCAAATCACGGAACCCGGGTCGGTGGGATACCGAGTTTCAATTAAGTATTTCGTATGCAAACAGAAAATCACAGTAAGCTAAATAATAAAAGCTTTATTTTTCATCCACGTTTAGCTTGGATGTTGTACTATCAACAAGTTCATAGTGTAGCGAAGGTATGTGAGAAATTTGGAATCAGCAGGAAAACATTTTACAAGTGGTGGAACAGATATTCAAAATCGGGTTTTTCTCAAAACTGCTTAATGGATGGATCACGAAAACCTCATACTTCGCCACTTGCCACACCGAAAGATATTGTTAAAAAAATAATCGAAGCAAAACTGTTAACCGGATACGGGCAGCGCCGATTGCGAAACTACTTAATAGAAAATTATAATATCAATTTATCTGAGCATACTATTTGGAAACTACTAAAACAGAATTTGGTGAATGATGAATTATCTCTTGACTATACTCCGGATATTCCTCTGATCAAGTAGCCGGGAGATGTTGTAAATTTAGGGATATTCGATGTCAAACCGTATCCAACAAGCTTACAGTATGTTTTATACACTGCAATCGACAGTGTAACTCATCTAAAAATTTCAAAATCAAATATTTGAACGAATATAACAATCACAAAATGCAACCGTCATTGAACAACCTCACCCCGCTACAAAGATTAAGAACTTTTTACGATTTTAAAGGTGTTCAATATTTTGAACCGATTGCCATAGTTTAATTCACCACGCGTTCCGCTTTGGTAACGAGTTTTAGCCCTGGTTTTTAAACTTGTCTTCCTTAATATTTAGCGACAATCGAAGCAGGGGCAAGTCATCCGATATTTCGGATATTATCAAACCAATAATTATCACCCCCCCGCCTACTATTCCAATCCATCCGATTACTTCACTCAAGAGGAAATAAGCGACGGCGGCGGCGAATACAGGCTCAATCGTAAAAATTACTGCCGCTTTGGTCGGTGTTGTTTCCTTTTGCCATTTTGTTTGTAAATATAAAGTAAATGTCGTTGCCAACAACGAGAGGTACAAAAAAGCATATATCAGGTTTGCTGAAATCTTGATGAAAATATCTTCGAAAATCAGCGTAGCAATAATACTAATAAAAGCATTGGTTACAATTTGAATGTATGTGATGTTGAAAGGGTCGCCTTCCTGTGTTGCCATATCGAGGTACACAATATACACAGCAAAAATAATTGCGCATACGAGATTCAGTCCGTCGCCGAAATTAAACTCAGCCCCTTTCGGCGATGTGAGAAGATATAAACCTCCGCTGACTATAATCACTCCGATTATGTTGCCAAGATTTGGAGCTTTACGTTCCATTATAAACTGAAATATGGGTACAAAGATCACCATGGTTCCGGTTAGAAAAGCCGCCTTCGAAGCTGTAGTATATTGCAAACCGATGGTTTGAGTTGCAAAACCAAAAAACAGGAGAATTCCTAATACGCTTGCTCTTTGCACTTCGCCGATTGTAATAGTTTTCAGCTTTGGAAAAAATAAAATAGTGAGGATTAGTGCGGCGAATAAAAACCTGATTGCGATAAAGAAAAGGGGCGATATTTCGCTCAAAGATCCTTTCACTATCGCGAAAGTTCCCCCCCAGATAACCGTTAATGAGAGTAGTATTATTTCTGCTTTGCGATGCTTAGTCATATTATCTTATGGTCAATAGTCAATGGTAAATCGTTAATGAAATATTAGCCATTAGCAATTGTGATTATTCATTCGCGTTCATAAGTCTGAAACAATTTTCCCCAAGCAGTTTCATTTTTCCATGTTTCAAAAACTTTCTTATCAATAAAGGGCCAGCGGTAGTAATCGTGATAAAGTTCTGAACCCAAAACAAACAAATGAACGAGTGGAGTATGAAAGAAAAGTTTCTGCAAACTCTTGAGCGGTCCGAACCACATCAACTGGCCAAATATGCTGACGGCATTATTGCCTACCGAAAAACCCCACGATTCGTTCGAGATATCGTCGCCTACAATTTCGATTTCACGAACATCTCCGATACCAAGTTTGTTATCGTGTGCGAGCCGGATGTATTCAAGATTTAACGGGTCGAAGCCCATCATCTTTGCAGCTACTGCATCAATGGCAACCTGATCGGCACTTGCAAGTAAATAATCTTTGATAACTGGAAACATTGTGCGTGGTCCGGGTCCGTTGCCTGCTGTAGTTCCATCCATCACTGCAAAAATTCCTGAATGAATTTCTTTTTGAATTGCAAGCAAATCAACCAGCGTTTTGTGTATCCACGAATGCGTGTAATGACGTTTAGTATTCAGCAGACCGCCGAAAGCATTCTTCATTGCGCCAGTCGTGGTAGTGTAGATATGGCACTTCATAGTAGGCAGATGAATTATATTCTTTCCCAAAAAATAATTCGGAATGTAAATCCCATCGTGATAAATTTTCTGAAGCACGTGCATCTTTGCTTTCGGTTTGTATTCGACCCACTTAATATCTTCTTCTTTGAAATTATACAGAACAGGAATTTTATATTTTTGGAATATTGGAAGGTAATTATTCAAATCCTCCCCTTTGAATGCGTTCGTTACAACAGTTTTATTCTGAACACAAGTTATATCTTTGTAACCGGCATTCTTGAGTGCTAAAATTGTTCCTTCCATTTGCCAAGGGGTTGTGTTCGCACCGGGAAAAGGAAAATGCCAGGATATGTTGTCTTTTAAAATTGTAGTCGATTTTTTTTTTAATGCACTTTCATAACCGGCAAGTTTCATCAATCGTTCTGTATCTTGTAGAACTGTTTCCGGTTTTGTTTTTATAACTGCCACCTTCGATTTCATCATTCGATTATCTCCAATAAATTATTATACCCGCCGATATTATCCACATTATTAAATTTATTAACAATGGAATGTCTTTGAATATTGCAAGCGTTGGATTTCCTCCAAGTTCTTTTTTATGAACAAGATACAGGTATCTGAAAATTCCATACAACACAAAAGGAACTGTGTAAATTAAATTTTTTGTATTGAACTTTTGTATCGTTTCTTCAGAAATTGTATAAAGGGCGTACGACATCACTGTCGATGCTGTAACAATTCCAATCATCTGGTCGAGAAAATGGGGACTATACTGAGTAAGAACAGACCTGTGTGTATTCGCGGTGTTTTCTAACAACACTAACTCCGACCTCCGCTTACTGAAACCGAGAAATAATGAAAGCAAGATAGTGCAAATAATTAACCATTCAGACGTAGGAACATTAATGATAACTGCCCCTGATACTACGCGCAGAACAAAACCAAACGATATCGTCATCACATCAATTATTACTAAGCTTTTAAGCCAGAATGAATACGCAATATTTGTGAGAATATAAATCAGAACGATCATCCCAAAATATGGATTGATTATGTATGCACAGATCAAAGACAGGGTTGTGAAAATAATGAATGTTGAAATTGCCGTATTGGGTTTAAGCTTTCCGCTGGGTATCGGTCGATGCGACTTCTCAGGATGCAATTTATCTTTCTCGCTATCTACGACATCGTTGAAAAGATAGACGGCGCTTGATGTAAAAGAAAGCACAATGAACCCAGCGGCAGTCAACCATAAATCATAGAATTTGAAGAGGTGCCCGGAAAATATTAAGGCGGCAAAGATAAAAAGATTTTTTACCCACTGCTGGATGCGCATTGATAAAATAATATACTTTATCACAATTTTATTCCTCTTACAAAAAGTATGACTTTAGTTTTTGTTACTAACTGCTCACAACTCATATCTTACATCGCATATCTTTTTAAAACACAGCTTGTTCTTCATACACTCCAAACACTTCTGCGAGTGCACTGCTCATCTCTCCTAACGTTACGTAAGAATTAGTTGCCGCCAGAAGAAAGGGTATTAAATTGTTTCCGTCCCTTGCGGCGCTTTTTAAATCTTCAAGCCGTTGTTGAACATCTTCATTATTTCTTGAGGCACGAACATCAGCGAGGCGCCGTCTTTGTTTGCTTTCGACTTCGGGCGATATTTCGAGTATTGGAATTTCTATCTTCTCATTCTCTTCAATAAAATCATTTACTCCAACAATAATCTTTTCCTTCTTATCCAACTCCATCTGATAACGATAAGCGGCATCGGCGATTTCCCTTTGGAAAAATCCTGCCTCGATAGCCGGAATAACTCCACCTAACGCATCAATCCTATCAAAATATACTTCTGCTTCTTTTTCCATTTTATCCGTCAATGCCTCCACAAAATAACTTCCAGCCAACGGGTCAATTGTGTTTGTAACGCCAATTTCGTATGCGATTATCTGTTGTGTGCGAAGAGCAATCTTTACCGCTTTCTCAGACGGAAGCGCTAAAGTTTCATCCATCGAGTTAGTGTGGAGCGATTGTGTTCCTCCTAATACACCGGCAAGTGCTTGATAGGCAGTCCGTACAATGTTGTTCTCTGGTTGTTGTGCCGTTAGCGAACATCCGGCAGTTTGTGTATGAAAGCGACAAATCCACGACTTCGGACTTTTAGCTTTGTATTTATTTTTCATCCTCTTCGCCCAAATTCTTCGGGCAGCGCGGAACTTTGCAATCTCCTCAAAGAAGTCGAGATGTGAATTAAAGAAGAAAGATATTCTCGGTACGAATTCATCTACGTCCAGTCCACGCTTTATTCCGGCTTCAACATACGCGAAACCATCGGCAAGCGTGAACGCTAATTCTTGTGCAGCCGTTGAGCCAGCTTCGCGGATGTGGTAACCGCTTACTGAAATTGGATTCCATTGAGGGACTTCGCGATTTAAATACTCGAACATATCCACAATTATTCGCATCGACGGTTCGGGAGGAAAAATCCATTCCTTCTGTGCAATATATTCTTTGAGGATATCTGTTTGCGTTGTGCCGCGTAAGTTTTTAAAGTTTGCGCCCTGCTTTTGAGCAACTGCCAAGTAAAATGCCATCATCATCGCCGCCGGAGCGTTGATGGTCATCGACGTTGAGACTTTTTCCATCGGAATCCCTTTGAAGAGAATCTCCATATCTGCAAGCGAAGAAATTGACACACCGCAAATTCCAACTTCACCTTGCGCTTGAGGATCGTCTGCATCACGTCCCATCAAAGTTGGAAGGTCGAATGCAACTGATAGTCCTGTTTGTCCGTGTTTGAGTAGATAATGGTAGCGTTCGTTCGAATCTTCGGGAGTTCCGAAGCCGGCAAACTGCCGCATCGTCCATAATCTTCCCCGATACATAGTTGGATGGATGCCTCGTGTGTACGGATACTCACCCGGGAAACCGATATCTGATAAAAAATTGATATGTGCGATATCGTCTGGAGAGTAGAGAGTTTCTATGTGTTCGCCTGAGACGGTTGTAAATTTAACCGGTCGCTGCATTTCTGACTGGGAAGCTTTTTTCTTCCATTCTGATTTAGCTTTATGTATATCGTCGTGCTGAGCCGACATGTATGTATTCTTTCTTTGTGAAATGATTTTAAACTTGCAGTAAGATAAGAATATTAAGGGAATTATTCAAGAGAGATGTGGGATGTTCGATGTTTGACGGGTTATTTCGTTTTAAGCTGCGAATTAACAATTCGCGTTACAATTGTACAACGAAATGATATTTCGTTCCAAGCTGCGAACAGTTGTAAATCGAAATGGTCCACCGGAGGCGGACAAGTATTTCGATTGATTAGTAATTTAATAATTCCTCTCACATGTCGTACTTCGTATAACTCCACTTCCACTCTTGCCAAGACTTCACTAAACCAGCCTTTACCGGATTATTAAGAACATATTTTACGATTTGAACCAGTTCCTTATCATTTCTTATTACATGATCGTAACTTTCATGATGCCAGAAAGCACCTGTGCGTGCTAATAATTTATTGGATTCCCTGGCTGTATGTCGCTTTAATGATTGTAGAATTTTGTAAAGCGAAATTTCTTTATGTTCCGTACTTATAACCATGTGTACATGATTCGACATTATTGTAAATGCTATTAACTGATAATCCTTTTCGTCACGATATTTAATCGCATCATTTACAATGTTAGCTATTTCTGGAATTTTAAGCCAATTAGGACCGTTGTCAGATTTATCCAATAGTCCATCAAATTTTAAAAAGTATTCTTTCTGAAAACTATGGTATTCCTCAATCTTAGCTTTTTGATTTGTAATCTGAGCGATTCTTTTTCCTTCAAGTTCCCTCTCTTTCATCAATTGTGTCACCACAGATACTGGTATCGAGCCAGCCAATCTAAATGTTACGAAAAAGTCTGCATACGATGGCTGGTAGTGGGGAAGATTACGTTCGTAATATGGTTTAATTTTATCTGACACATTCACCTCATATACCGTGGTACAAATATAATATATTTTATAATCCTCACCAAGCGAATTAACAATTCGCGTTACAGATGTAAATCGAAATGGTCCACCGGAGGCGGACAAGTATTTCGATTGATGATTATACCGATAAGCCTATTCTAAAAGTGTATGTCGATATATTTCATCGTTTAGTGTGCGATTTGACAAATCGCAGTACCATTGTATAACGAAATGGTGTTTCGTTTCAAACCGCGAATTAACAATTCGCGTTACAGATGTAAATCGAAATGGTGTTTCGTTTCAAACCGCGAATTAACAATTCGCGTTACAGTGTGATCTTGCTAATTTTTCCCAAAATGATTTTAAACTTGCAGTAAGATAAGAATATTAAGGGAGATTTTCAAAAAACTTGAATGGGAACCTGCTGAATGATATCGCCGTACCAATAGAGATTAGTTGGTACGATACGCTTCAGCGTGTCGAAAGTCTCAGCGTCCTCGACAGACTGAAGCCCGCCCGAACGACACGGTCGGGCGGGTCCGTCGTACCAGTTATTTCAACAGCAAAAGCTTCCGGGTTTGTGTATAGTTTCCGGCTTGTAGTCGGTAAAAATACATTCCACTGGTTAGATTGCTGCCATTAAAATTAACAGTATATTGTCCAGGCGTTTTCATCTCATTTACTAGTGTCGCCACTTCCTGCCCCAACATATTATACACTTTGAGTGTTACCAATTCATGATTCATAATTCCTGCTTCATGATTCGGTATTGCGTAAGCGATGACAGTCACTGGATTAAACGGATTCGGGTAATTTTGTCCCAACTGTAACGCAGTTGGGATCCCGAGCACTGTCGAGGGATTTTGCCCCTCGCCTGGTGCTGGCGGTGGCAATTCATCCAAGTGAACAATAACAATATTTTGTCCTGTTGTCTTGGCAAATTTTAGTGTTGCGGCATTCAGTATTAACTGTCCGCCCTCGCCAATTACTTTAACCCAGTACCCTTGGTTGGGTCGCAGGGTATCAACCACTTCGTAACCGCGGTTATAGCCGTAAAACTGTGACAAGTGCAACCCGCCCGGCTCGCTGATAATACTGTTTATAGCCAACGGTTGGCTTACAGCGCCAATCATGTTCCAGCCAGTAGTAACTGTAACTGTATCTTGCAAAAATTCATTTCCTGCTATTACTGCTTCTGAATCAGCAAACTTTAGCCAGTATCCTTTACCTGTTTCCAGCGTGTCTTTTCCTGTATAACCATTGTTGTAGGAAAAAGCTTGTGATATAGCCGTCGGATACAGATTGGTTTTAGCCATATTATTGCCTGTTTTGGGAACTGATATTATGTTCCAGCCGCGATTTACTTGGTACCAACTGGCTTTATCGCTATACAGTCCGAAATTAATATCAGAGTAGTATAAAGGATTATTGGCAATAACCAGTGTGGATTCGCCACTAGCGTGAGTAGTAACAGTCCAAAATTCCCTTGGCTCGGGTTTTATTAAATGCGGCCCTCGTTCCCGACGCTGGAATTGGTAACTGCCGGCTGAATCAGTATAACTAGAATCAAGCCAGCCATTGCCTAAATACACTTTAAGTCCGCGTAACGGTTTTTCACCTTCGTCTTTGACGCTGTTTTGGTTTTGGTCAAACCATACAGTACCGGAAACACTGGCCCATTCACCGCCATCATAGAATACTTCGTTTGCCGAATTTCTAAAATTATCCAAGTCAATAGTTACTTGTTGTCCTAGTGGACCTGACTGTTTGATAGTAAGTTCCATAGAATCAATTTCAGTCATGGGTGCATAGCGCGTATTAAAGAATCTGGTTTCCCAAGTGCCATAGCCGTATATGCTACTTACATTAGTATGTTGCCACACAGTGTCTTTGTGGAATATTTTTAGTTTTAAATCAGTCAACATACCATTTGTGAGTTTCACGTGAAATCTAATTAACGAACCTGTACCCAGGGGATCCGTTTTAGTTTTTGGTACTCTTCTGGCATACACTACCGAATCAGTAATTAGACTGGCAGTAACAGTGATTCGTACGCAATAATCGCTTCCGTATCCACCATTTTGAATAAAAATACTGTCCTGCAACATGCTGGAGGCAAGTTTATACCAACCTGCGCCTACGTCTTCTTGTGCGTTTGTTTGGCTTATACCAAACATTATTAGCATTACTGCTATTGTCAATATTAATTTGTAAAGTTTCATTTTTGTTCCCACATAAATATTTAATTCTAATATAAACATATTGAAATCAAATCTTATAATTTGTGTGAACTTACGAAAATATTATGAATTATCAAAATTTTAAATACTTAACTACTCCTTCCAAACCGTTTTCCCAACTCGCTCAATGAGAGCTTCACAACTGCGGGTCTGCCGTGCGGACAAACATATGGCATCTGAGTGTAGAAAATGTTGTCGTTCCACTTTTTTTAGAGCTACCGCATAATGGGCATAATTTACTATTTTTAATCATTTCGTTTTCTCTTTACTCAAACCAATATAAACTGGAATTATCGAAATATCAAGTCCTCGAGTTACGCTCCAGCGGAGCGGTATGTTTATTATTTTTCTCTCTATGATTTCTATAACATTCGACCCCTCCGGGGTCGGGAAATCATTACATCTTTTCCAATCTACAAACATCTGACTCCTAACGGAGTCATTTGCATGTTTGCAACAATGTAGCACCCATTTTTCTGATATCGTTTCTATTTTGTATTTAGAAGTTGATATTTTTTATCTCTCTGCTACAAGTCCGTAGGACTTGTATGTCTGTAGCCGTGTATGGAAATGAGGTATTTGAGGCTGACTAAAAAGTAGGCTCTCATACAATAGCATTAGTATTATCCTTTAAAATTGTTAGCATAGAAATACACATATGTATTAGTGGATCGTTAGAGCGATCTTCTTGACGTTGTGTGCCATTCCCCATTTTTCGGGACAAAAATAATTTCTGGTGCTAACGGAATTTTAAATAGGTTGTAAATTTGTTTAACTTAGTATTGGCTCTTTGTAAAACCCTTGTAAGCATTGGTGCTCTATAGTAAATATGGAAGCCCGTGTGCCATTCTGGTTGGGATGTAAAACCCGATGCTAAAACATCGTGGTGGTGATAATTTCATTGGCGCTCCCGATAAATTGGGAAGCCCGTTCAGAATATTTTTCAGTTTAAAAGTACATTCCCTTAGAGTCATATAAAAATCAACTAGTGTTAAGTTAAGTATGAAATGACGTAAATATTTATTATCTTTGCCATAA
>JASEGV010000017.1:41775-47163 GCA_030017895.1 Bacteroidota bacterium
GGAGTCATTTGCATGTTTGCAACAATGTAGCACCCATTTTTCTGATATCGTTTCTATATTGTATTATGTAGGATATTCACTCTGCATAGTAGCTTATATTTTATTATTATTTATCTCTCTGGTGCAAGTCCGTAGGACTTGTATGTCTGTAGCTGTAGAGGAAAACAATATATTTCCACTCCAGAGGAGTGGTATGTTCCCATATAAAACATTCGACCCCTCCGGGGTCGGGGAATCATTTTTCTTCCCTTACTACAAACATTAGTCTCCTATGGAGACACTTATCGTCAAACATTTCTTCCAAACCGTTTTCCTAACTCGCTCAATGTTAGCTTAATAATTGCGGGTCTGCCGTGCGGGCATACATAGGGCACTTGAGTTGAAAACAACTGCTCAATCAGCGAACGCATTTCAGCTTGATTCATCGCATCACCAAACTTTATTGCCGCTTTACACGCAAACGATTTTGCCAGATTATCGCGCGGTTCTAATTTTTGTTGATGCTCGTTCTCCTTGTAAAGATCCACAATTTCCTGCAGTATTAAACTTTCCTGCCCCGATTTTACATCTAAAGGCACACCTTCCATCACCACCGTATTTTTTCCAAACGCTTTCACTTGAAAACCTAATTTTTCTAAATTAGGAATTAATTCATTGACAATCGTAAAATCGCCCGCCGATAACTCTATTGTGTGTGGAAAAAGAAGTTGCTGTGAACGATTGTTTGTTTCGCTAAAACTTGATACTGCTTTCTCGTATAATATCCGCTCGTGTGCCGCGTGCTGGTCAACAATCATTACACCTTCCTCGATAGGAATTATGATGTACCGATTATGAACTTGAAAATATATTTGTGGTACAGTAGATTGGGAAGGTTGTTCAGACGGTTTTTCGTAATCAGTTTTTGTATAAATGTTTTGAATATCTCCCCGTGCAGAAAATATCGGTGCATTGCTATCGGTAGTGCGCCTCTGAAACTGGAATGAACTATTCGGATGAGGCACATATTCAGGAAATCTGCCGGTATCAATACTTTCAGTATGAAATTGAATTGAAGGGATTAGATTGTTTGTAGAAAGAGTATTCCGTACTGTCGAATTAATGAGATGATAAACACTCCGCTCTTCCTTAAATTTTACTTCCATCTTCGATGGGTGAACGTTTACATCCACTTTATTCGGATTGATATTTATAAACAAAACAAAAAACGGGAAACTCCCCTTTTCGATGAGATGCTCGTATGCCTGAAAAACTGCGTGGTTCAAACTTCGGCTTACAATGTAGCGATTATTCAGAAAAAGAAATTGATCGACACGGGTTTTCTTTGCGAAATCAGGTTTAGTGATAAATCCCATAACATTCAACTCCAAATAATAAGGAGAATCGGTGTTACTTATAGCGGGAAGAATAGCATCGTGAACTTTATTGCCGAAGATATCCCGGATTCGTTCTTCAATTTTATTTGATTGAAGATTGAACACAGTCTCCTCGCCGCTGATGAATTTAAATTGTATGTAGGGATGCGACAGAGCTATTCGGACAACAACATCGAAGATGTTTTTAAACTCGACGCTGTTGTTTTTTAAAAATTCTCTACGAGCGGGTGTGTTAAAAAAAAGATTTCTTACAGTTACTGATGTTCCCCGTTCCATTGCTTCTTTTGAATTTTCTTTTATTTCGATACCTTCGATCCGTATTTTTGTGGCAACGTCGTCGTCATCGGTTCTGGTAATCAATTCAACTTGCGACATCGCTGCAATGGAAGCTAATGCCTCGCCGCGAAACCCAAGCGTGCGGATGTTTTCTAAATCCTCGAGTGTTGAAATCTTACTGGTCGAGTGTCTGTAAAAAGCCACCGATGCATCTGCTTCACTCATACCGCAGCCGTCATCAATAATTTGAATTAAGCTTTTGCCCCCTTCTTTTATTATAACAGTTATTTTAGAAGCGCCGGCATCAATCGAATTTTCGAGAAGTTCTTTAACAACAGATGCAGGGCGTTGAACGACCTCGCCTGCTGCAATTTTGCTTGCAAGATTTTCAGATAATATGTTAATTTTGTTTGGCATTTTTCAAATATTTTCGGTTTTCTCAAACAAAGCATTCACGAAGGCATTCTTATCGAAGGGCTGCAAATCTTCAATCGTTTCGCCGACCCCAATAAATTTTACTGGAATGTCAAGCTCTTGACTAACCGCAATTACAACTCCGCCTTTCGCTGTTCCATCCAATTTTGTTAGTACAAGTCCTGTTATACCGACGGCGGCAGTAAATTGTTTTGCTTGTTGAATTGCATTCTGTCCGGTTGTCGCATCCAAAACAAGGTAAACTTCATGCGGAGCTTCGGGCATTAATTTTTGTAACACGCGCTTTATTTTCTTCAATTCTTCCATCAAGTTGATTTTGGTATGAAGACGACCTGCGGTATCTATAATCATAACATCTACATTGTTTGCAATTCCCGATTTTAACGAATCGTAGGCAACGGCAGCCGGATCGGCTCCATGAACTTGTTGAATAATATCAACGCCGGCACGTTTTGCCCAAATTTCAAGCTGCTCGTTCGCCGCCGCCCGAAAAGTATCCGCCGCCGCAATTAAAACTTTTTTACCCGCCGTTTTGTAGTTGTAAGCTAACTTTCCGATAGTTGTTGTTTTGCCTACACCGTTTACTCCCACAATCATAATTACATGCGGTTTTTGAGTGTGTGAAATAACGAATGGCGTCTCGTTGCTTCCGTTCCCGTTCAAAAGCATGTTTTGAATTTCTTCACGCAGTAATCTGTCTAATTCAGTCGAATTTTCGTACCGTTCCTGCTTCACTCTCGCTTTTATGTTATTAATGATTTTATGTGTCGTGGAAATTCCTACATCACCTAATAGCAATATCTCCTCTAAATTATCTAACAGTTCATCATCAATTTTACTTTTACTTGTGATGAGTTTTTGAACTTTTGCTATTATATTTTCACGTGTCTTGGTGAGACCTTCTTTGAGACGACTAAATTTGAACTTATCAAAAAATCCCATTACAAAAATTAAACCTTTCTATAGATGATATTTAAAAAATTAATAACGTATAAAACAAAAGAGAGAATCATAAATGCCAAACTTAAAAAAAGAAAAACTCCAGTAACGGTTTGAAGCTCATCGTAACGCAGAATAGAAAGAAGCAGATAAACTGAGATTATACCAACTGTTATTTTACCGGCGATATTTGATTGAGGTAAAATATTTTTTACCTTTTTCATATACAAACCGCCTGCGAGTATCAAAATATCCCGTAATATAAAGGCAACCATCAACCACAAAGGAACGGCCGCTTGAATAACCAAAATTACAGCAATAACTCCAATTGCAATTTTATCGCCTAATGGGTCTAATATTTTTCCTAAATCGCTGACCTGATTATACTTACGTGCAAAATAACCATCGAACCAATCGCTCGCTATCGCTACTGCGATTAACGTTAAAGCGATATACTTGGATGATCCTTCGCCGTTTAACAACAAAAGTGATATCGGGATAACAAGCACTATCCGCAAAACGCTCAAGGTATTAGATATATTAAAATTTTTGTTCACTGAAATCTAAAATCCTAAATCCAATTCATCTTTATCAAAATTTTTATCGATCTCAACTGGGTAATCGCCGCTGAAACAAGCTGTACAATACCACTCGCCGTTCTCTTTCGGAACAGATTTTAATAATCCATCCAGCGACAAGTAACCTAAAGTATCGACACCTAATTCTTGCCGAATCTTTTCAATATCACCATCGCACTGATTTGCAATCAACTCATTCGGTTCCGGAAAATCCATACCGTAGTAGCAAGGGAAACGGATTGGCGGAGCTGTAACCCTGAAGTGAACTTGTTTGGGCTCGGCTTCACGAATGAGCTTGACTAATTGCTTGGAGGTTGTGCCTCGGACAATTGAATCGTCAACCACAACTACAATCTTATTTTTTAAAACGCCTTTTACTTTGTTGAATTTCGTTTTTACTTTTATTTCTCGGACGTCCTGATCAGGTTGGATGAATGTCCTGCCGACATAATGGCTGCGAATTAAACCAATCTCGTATTTAGTCAGATTACCCATTTTATTACTGCGGCTTACAAAACCAAGTGTTGCCGTGTTGCTCGAATCAGGAACATTGATAACAACGATTCGGTCATCTGGACTTGAAGCGATTACGGGATTTTCTTCTGCTAAAATTTTACCGAGGCGGCGACGGATTCTATCAACACTTTCGCCGAACACATAACTATCGGGACGCGAAAAATAAATATACTCGAAGATACAATAATGCGGTTTGGGCGGTTTGTTTTTTAAGTGGAATGCTTTTGGCACACCAGATTTTATCACTTCTTCGTCGAACACGAGAATTTCACCAGGCATAACTTCGCCGATGTATTCAGCGTTGATAATATCGAAGGCACAGGTTTCGGATGCCACGACGAAAGCACCATCTACTTTTCCAACATTCAGCGGCCGCCAGCCATAAGGGTCGCGGGCAGCTATCATTTTACCATCCATTAAAATGACAAAAGAAAATGCCCCCTCGATTTGATTGAGTGCATCTAATACTTGATTTATTTGGTCCTGCTCGCGGCTGCGTGCAATCAGATGCAGTACAATTTCTGTATCTGAAGTAGTTTGAAAGATTGTTCCTGAATCCTGCAACTCTTTTCTGATTTTTCGGAAGTTTGTGATATTTCCATTATGCGAGATTGCTAAATTTCCGTTGCGATAATTTACCGTTAGAGGTTGGATATTCTGTTTGTTGTAAGCCGAACCCGCTGTCGAATAGCGGTCGTGCCCGACAGCAGATTTGCCACGTAAAACATTTTTGAGAAGTGATTCTTCTTTAAAAACATCGTTCACTAAACCAAAATCTTTGTGAACGTGGAATTGATTCTTATTAATTTTTTTATTGAATTCAGATGTAACGATACCGCATCCCTCCTGACCCCGATGTTGGAGCGCTTGCAAGCCGTAGTAAGTCATTACAGCCGCTTGCGGATGACCAAAGATTCCGAAAATACCGCAATGGTCAATTGGTTTGTCTATATTTTTTTTGTAGGGTAATTCCATTGATACTGTATTGTAAAGATAAGAATTTATGAGGAAAGATGCTTGTGCTTCGCAGGTACAATCATTGGGGTACTAGGGCTGCAAGTGCGACTCACTTTTCTCGACCCGAAGGTTTCCTTCGGAATCGGACCGCTTCGCCGGAAGTGAGTCGCACGCACATTCCAAGTTTATTTCATCAAAATGAATTGACATCGCCGGCTCGTCTTTTACACCGACCATCACTCCAATAAACAGTTACTGACTGAAGTTACGCAAAAGAGTCATTCTGATCCCGCTCGTAGAGCGGGAGAAGA
>JASEGV010000018.1 GCA_030017895.1 Bacteroidota bacterium
GTTTTTTTATGGCAAAGATAATAAATATTTACGTCATTTCATACTTAACTTAACAGTAGTTCCATTTGTGGTATGAAGTTCGGTGACTTGAACGGGAACGGCGTGAAAGATACAAACGAGAACGGACTTTTTGGCTGGGAGATACAATTGAATGACGGCGCCTATACAACAACGACTGATCCAAGCGGTAATTATTGCTTCACCGGACTTGGACCTGGAACTTACACTGTAACTGAAGTTCTGCAACCCGGATGGACTCAAACAACACCGCCACATCCACCAATTACATTAGCATGTTGTCAAACCGTTACGGGTATTGACTTTGGGAACCAATATACCATATCAATTCCAGTTTCTATCGGTTGGAACATAGTTTCTGTTCCTTTGACAGTTGACGATTATAGAAAAATAATACTATTTCCTACTGCAGTTTCAAATGCTTTTGCCTATGTTGGGAATTATGTAGTTAAAGATACTCTTGAGAATGGTTTTGGATACTGGCTAAAGTTTGGGAATGCTCAAAACATTCAACTTACTGGCTTACCTTTGATAACAGATACAATTGATGTAACAACAGGTTGGAACCTAATTGGCTCAATTTCGCAGACGATTTCTGCCGCATCAATACAGCCAATAGGAACGACAATTATTTCACCATTATTTGGTTACAATAATGGATATTTTATTACAGATAGTATTGAACCAGGCAAAGGATATTGGGTAAAAGTAAGTTCAGCAGGGAAACTCGTACTTTCGTCAACATTATTGGTTTCGGGAAAGGAGTCGATGTCAAAGTAAGTAGTTGACACTTAAAAAGTCGTTTTTAGCGCTGGATAAGACTTTGATGGTACAAAAAGCACTCTTAAGACGTAATAGAAAATTGACAAAAAATATTTAAACATCTCTTTCCACTTCCTCTTCATCCGTTTGAAATTGTATGCTGCAGATACAAGCAATACGTTGGTCTCATCACCAGCAATGTGACGGTAAAAGTTTCTACCAAGACGGTGATTATTTTTCAAATGACTAATACCAGCTTCAATCGATGATCGTCTGCGATGAGCTGCTCAAAGTTTTACTTTGCCGTAATACGTTGTTGCTTTTTTCTTCGGTGTGATTACTTCCGTTTCTCCAATTTTATCAACACCCCAGTATCCTAAATCTGTCCGTCTTAAGCGGACCTTGCGTGGTTCGTTTGTTGAAAAGTGCGAAAGCTCAAGGTGGTCTGTTGAGTGGAGCAGATTTGAGTGTGTTGATGAGTCGCAGCCTTAGTTCGATTCGGAAATATTTAGATGCGTATCAGCATAAGACCGGAGAGATACTTCCGTTGAAAGGTTATGTATTAGATCAAGGAAGTGTGCCGACACAGCAATTGGTTTTGATCGAGCGGCAGATATAGAGATAGGTCGCTGGACTGGAAACTCAATGGGTTGGTAGTGCTGCAATTAAAAGTGGAAGTGATCCTCTTGGTGCAAATCAGGTACCTTCTGGTGATCCCAGAGCAAGGAAAGCAGATGAAAGTGATTTTGCTCAAACAAAAACCGAAAGCCAGATTAGTCCTCGTTTAGGGATAGCGTTTCCTATAACCGACAAAACTGTATTCCATATTAATTACGGAAAATTTTTCCAACAATCCAATCTTACAGATTTATATTATGGAACAAAATTCATAGAATTTAAAGCTCTAAATGGTTCTCCGGCAATTTCTTTACGCCCCTCATCGTCAATGAGCGAAAGCTCGCCGAATATTTCCCCGGGACCTAAGACATCGAGTATTATTTCACGTCCGTCTTCATGAAGTCTTGAGATTTTTACATGTCCTTCTTTTAAAAAAAATATATTTGTAGATGGTTGTTCAGGGAAGTATATCGGATGGCTTTTCTTGAAATTATTCATTGCGACCATTTTCTCGATCTTTTGCATTTCTTCGTCAGATAACCTTTCACAGAGATTGAAATTCTTTAGGTACCAAAATTTAGTCTTTTCTGACATATTAGGTCTTCCAATTTCTGAAGAACTCAGTTAGAAGTCTTACTCCAACACCCGAACCACATTTTGGAATGTAGTGACTTCCTTCGTCCATAATTGCGGTGCCGGCAATATCAAGATGCGCCCATCTATATTCTTTTTTGTTTTTAGTGGAAATGAATTTCTTGAGAAACATTGCTGCAGTTATTGTTCCTGCACCCCGGTTGCCGATATTTTTTACATCTGCGACATCACTCTTAATTTGTTTTTCGTACTCTTCAAACAATGGAAGCTGCCAAACTCGTTCGTATGTCTTTTCACCAGCGACTTTCAGTTTGGAGATTAATGCGTCATCATTACCGAGAACGGCAGTGGCATGATGCCCAAGTGCAACAACCACAGCTCCTGTTAGTGTTGCAAGGTCAATTACACATTTCGGTTTAAATGAATGAGCATAAGCGAGTGCATCAGCTAATATCAATCTTCCTTCAGCGTCGGTGTTATCGACTTCCGATGTTTTGCCGCCGTAGTGTGAAATGATGTCGCCCGGTTTCATTGCCGAACCGCTCGGCATATTCTCAGTTGCGGGTATCAAGCCAACAAGATGGATTGGGAGTTTTAATCGTGATGCTGTCTCTATTGTCCCAATAACTGCCGCAGCGCCGCTCATATCCATTTTCATCTCGGACATATTAGCCGAAGGTTTTATAGAAATTCCCCCCGAGTCGAATGTGATTCCTTTGCCTACCAAAACAACTGTATCGAGTTCCTTGTTGTTAGAATTATAATCCAAAATAATAAAGCGGGGAGGACGAGTGCTGCCGGAACTTACACCCATCAGACCTCCAAATCCTTCTTGTTTAATTTTTTTTTCGTTCCAAATCGAACATTTAAAGCCATATTTTTCTGATGATTCTTTTGCGGCTTGAGCGAGTGTTTCGGGGTAAATTTCAGAAGCTGGTGCATTAACAAGGTTACGAGCGAGTATTACTCCATCACATACTATTCTTGCTAATTTGGCGCCTTTAGAAATTAATTTCGATTTCGCTTCATCGTCGGCAAATATCGTTATCTCAGAAATATTATTGTGTTCTTCCTTTTTAAATGTAATGTATTTATCGAACTTGTATTGAGAAAGAATTGATCCTTCAACAATAGACTGAACAGTATCTTCAACAGTTCCGCTGAACCCACTAGGAAGATGGGGAAACATAATGGCAATGTGTTTGGCTTTCATCGATTTTGCTTTATTAGCTGCGGCTGCGGATGCTCTGCGAAATGTTTCAAGTGTTGTCTTACCTTGTTTTCCAACACCGACTAATATCAAACGTGGTGAAGCGATTATATTATCGGTGTAAGCAAAAGCAGTTGTTTCTTGTTTACTCTTGAAATTTTCAAGGTTTATGATTCTATCAATTTCTTTTGGGAGAATTTTTTTCAGATTTGATATTTGTTCACCGAAAATATTTTTATCCTGATAAATAAATACAGCAACAGCGTCAGCTTTTATTGTTTTTAAGTTTGATTTTAATGTTGAAGTTTTCATATTGTAACCCTGTGTTTAAAAAATTGTAAAAATAGAACACGGATATTCAGTGGTCAATATAATTTTTGGATTTCTCAATAACTTCTTTAACCATATCGTTAAGCTTCACACCAAACAATCTCGCTCCAGCCGCATTCTTGTGTCCACCGCCCCCGAATTCTTTGGCTAATTCGTTTACGGGAATATCTCCCTTTGAGCGGAAACTGATTTTTATACCATCATCCAACTCGTTAAATAATAAACCAATTTGTACTCCTTCGATGCTCATCGGATAGTTTGTAAAATTATCTGTTTCAACTTCGGTTGTTCCGGTTGCATCAAACATTTTTTGTGTGCATACGATGTAAGCAAGTTTGCCGTCGTATTCAGTTTTAGCGGTGTCGAGAACTTCACCTAATAATCGCATCCTCCCGAGTGTCCAACTTTCGTAAACTTTCGAATATACTTCAGTCGGGTCAACGCCGAAATGTAAAAGATGTGCTATGATTTGGTGGGTTTCGATATCTGTTCTCGGAAAGCGAAACGAACCGGTGTCAGTCATAATCGCTGTGTATAACGGATGGGCGATTTCGTAATCTATTATGTCGCTATCCATCGAAAGTAAAAATTTGTATAGAATTTCAGCGGTGGAAGTGGCTTCTGCATCTATCAGATAATAATCCGCAAAATCGCCGGCTTCAAGATGGTGGTCGATTATAACTTTGATTGCTTTGCTTTGCAGAACATATTGTTCCAGACTTCGAAGTCGGTCGGATTGATTAGTATCAACTACGAATATTACATCTGTATTGAGTATGATATCTTTGTGTAGATTGGAATTAAATTTTAGAATTTCATTTTTTCTATCTAAGAATTCATAAAATTTTGGAGTTTCATTATGATTAAGTATCGTGGCTGATTTACCGATCTTTCGGAGGAAGTGAGCGAGAGCGAGTTCGCAGCCGAGACTATCGCCATCGGGATTTACGTGTGAAGTGATTACGAAGTGATGATACAGCTTGATTATATCTGCTATTTTTTGAATCTCGTGCATAAAAGTTGGATTAGTATTTTATAGATTACTTAACTTCCCAGGTTTCGCCGCGGTTGAAAAGTTTTTCCAAATCACCGATACCTTTTTTTGTTGTAATATCATCAATCTGATTTTGCATCAATTGTTCATAAGTCGATTTTTCAACTGCATATACAACTCCGACCGGTCGTGGTAAATTCTGTATCCCCGACATCCCGGCAAGTATGAATGCTAACATCGGATCTTTTTCGTCGTGAAGAATCAAATCACTGGTGGTATATTTACCATCTATAAGGGATACGACTTCAGGTGTAAAACCATTTAAGCGGATTCCTTTATCTTTATTCTTTCCGAAAATTAGTGGCTTCCCGTTTTCGAGAACAACAACATTATCATCTTTTGAATCTTTTTCAGTCCACAACTCAAAAGCACCGTCGTTGAACACATTACAGTTCTGATAAATCTCAACGAAAGCCGTTCCGTTATGTGCAGCGGCTCGCTTGATTACGGTTTGCATGTGTTTGGGATCGCGATCGAGAGTACGTGAGACAAAGGTTGCCTGAGCACCCAGTGCCAACGATAACGGATTAAACGGGTGGTCGATATTTCCAAATGGAGTCGATTTTGTAACTTGCCCTTGCAGCGAGGTAGGTGAGAATTGCCCTTTCGTTAATCCATAAATTTGATTGTTGAAGAGAAGAATTTTTAAACCGGTATTCCTACGGCAAGCATGTATGAAATGATTCCCGCCGATGCTCATACCATCGCCGTCGCCGGTTGCTACCCAAACCGATAAATCGGGATGTGCTATTTTTAATCCCGATGCAATCGCAGCAGCTCTGCCGTGTATTCCGTGAAATCCGTAGGTGATCATATAGTAGGGAAAACGACTCGAGCATCCGATACCAGAAACAAAAACAGTTTTCTCTTTAGGAATTCCTAAATCAGGAAATACCCGCTGCGTTTGCGCCAGAATCGAATAATCGCCGCAGCCCGGGCACCATCGAACATCCTGATCCGATTGAAAATCTTTTGTTGTATATATTGGTATTGTATTCATATTATCCTCTTTTAATCATTTCATCAATTTTATTTTCAATCTCGACAGCACTGAATGGTAAGCCGCGTACTAAATTAAAACCGACAGCATCCACTAAATATTTATCGCGTAGAATTTTTATCAACTGACCGAGATTAATTTCAGGGACAAGTATTTGTTTGAAGTTTTTCAAAATCTCCCCGATGTTTTTTTGCAAAGGATTTATATATTTCAAATGCAGGTGCGAAACTGATAATCCTTCGTTACGTTTGGTTTCTACTGCATTGTGAACAGCACCGTAAGTACTGCCCCAACTTACAACTAATAAGTCGCCGGATTCATCGCCCACAAGTTTAGCGGGTGGGATATCGTTTGTAATGTTGTTAATTTTTTCTGCACGAGTTGTTATCATCAAATGATGATTGTCGGGGTCATAACTAATATTACCGGTGATGTTTTCTTTCTCAAGTCCGCCGATACGATGTTCGAGTCCGGGTGTGCCTGGAATCGCCCACATCCGCGCTAATGTTTGAGGATCGCGTTTGTAAGGTGCGAATCCTTCAAGGTTTGTTACAAAGGTGGGAGATAGATCGGGAAGTTCAGAAATTCTTGGAATCAACCATGGCTCGGCACCGTTTGCGATATAACCATCCGTGAGAACAATTACAGGAGTCATATACTTTAATGCGATTCGTGCAGCCTCGAAGGTTGTGTCGAAACAATCGGTCGGTGAACAGGCAGCGAATACAGGAATGGGTGCTTCACCGTTTCTACCGTAAACTGCTTGGAGTAGGTCGGCTTGTTCGGTTTTGGTTGGAAGTCCGGTACTCGGCCCGCCTCGCTGCACATCAATAATTATTAAAGGCAACTCTAACATCACAGCTAAACCCATTGCTTCAGTTTTAAGAGCCAAACCAGGTCCACTGGTATTTGTAGCACCGAGCGCCCCACCGTATGAAGCGCCGATAGCGCTTGTTATTCCGGCAATTTCGTCTTCAGCTTGAAAAGTTTTAACACCGTAATTTTTGTACTTTGATAATTCTTGTAATATCTCACTTGCGGGTGTAATTGGATATGAGCCGAGAAATAATTCGAGGTTTGCGCGTTTAGCCGCTGCCATCAAACCCCAGGCAGTAGCCTCGTTGCCTGTTATACTCCGGTAACGACCCGGAGGGAGTTGTGCAGGTGCAACTTCAAAACGGACTGTAAATATTTCTGTCGTCTCGCCGTAAGCGTGCCCGGCTTTGAGAACGCGAGTATTAGCCTCGATGATATCTTCTTTGCCTGCAAATTTTTCTTTTATCCATTTCAAAGTTGGTTCCATTGGACGATTGTACATCCAATATGTAAGCCCAAGAGCGAAAAAGTTTTTCGTCCGGTCCACAATTTTGGGCGATAAGTTCAAATCCTTGAGTGCATTTTGAGTTAGCTTTGAAATCTCAACGGAATAAACTTGATACCTACCTAATGAATCGTTTTGGAGTGGATTTGATTCGTAAGCGGCAAGACGTAAATTTTTTTCGTTAAAATTATCGGCGTTAGCAATAATGCTGCCCCCTTCTCGAAGTTTTTTCAGATAAACTTTTAGAGCTGCAGGATTCATAACTACTAAGCAATCCGATTGGTCGCCGGGAGTTCTGATTTCGGTAGCCCCGAAATTAATTTGGAAGCTGCTAACACCGGCAAGCGAGCCGGCGGGGGCACGGATTTCGGCGGGATAATCGGGCATTGTAGCTAAATCGTTCCCGACAAAAGCTGTTGCTGTTGTAAATTGTCCGCCCGTTAGCTGCATACCATCTCCCGAATCGCCGGCAAAGCGTATTGTTACTTCATCTATGTTTTTTGTTATTTTTGCCATTTTATTTTCCTATTCAATTTTTAGTAAAAATATAAGAAGATGCTGCTACTAATACAACTACTTTTTATTCTCGACAAATTTTCGTATCTTAAATCGCATTTAAATGAATAACTTGCCTCAGGTTTTATGCTTGAGGCATTTTTATTCTAAATTTGACACAAAGAAGCCAATTAATTTATGAATAAAACTGAAAACATACGCAACATAGCCATTATTGCCCACGTTGACCATGGCAAGACAACTCTTGTCGATCACATGCTCAGGCAAACCGGGATTTTTCGCGAGAACCAGGAAGTTGTGAAGCGGGTAATGGACTCGAACGAGCTTGAGCGTGAAAAAGGAATCACAATACTTGCAAAAAATACTGCTGTAAAATACAAACATCTCGATGCAAACGGAAATCCGAAGGTAGTGAAAATAAACATCATCGACACACCGGGGCATTCCGATTTTGCGGGTGAGGTTGAACGAACTTTGAAAATGGTGAATGGTGTGTTGCTGCTTGTTGATGCTGCTGAAGGTCCGTTACCGGGAACTAAGTTTGTTTTAAAAAAATCTCTTGAGCTTAATTTGCAACCGATTGTTGTGATTAATAAGATTGATAGAAAAGATGCACGGGCACATCAAGTGCTTGATGAAATTTTCGACCTATTTCTATCGCTCGGGGCGCACGATCACCAACTGGATTTTCCAACAATTTATTGCATCGCTAAATTGGGAATTGCTAAGAGTGAGTTAGAAGAAAAAAGCACTGACTTAGTTCCATTGTTCGAAGCGATAGTTAATAAAATTCCACCTCCGCCTTCAGATGATGTGTCGCCGTTTCAGATGTTAGTTACAACAATTGATTATAGCGATTACCTTGGTCGATTAGGAATCGGACGGGTTGACAGGGGAACAATTAAACTTGGTTCGCCTATGAAAATAATTCATCGCGATGGGGGAATTGAAGATGCGCGCGTAACAAAAATTTATACCTTCGAGGGGTTGAAACGCATCGAAGTTCAAGAAGCATCGGCAGGCGACATTATTGCCCTTGCCGGAATGGAAGATGTTGATATAGGCGAAACAATCGCCGATGCTGCCGACCCTACTCCGTTGCAGTTTGTCAGTATCGAAGAGCCAACCCTTTCGATGAACATTGTTGTGAACAATTCGCCATTTGCCGGGCTCGAAGGTAAGTTTGTTACAACTCGACACATTAACGAAAGGTTAATTCGTGAATTGAGGTCAAATGTTAGTATGCGAGTCGAGCTAACCGAACAACCCGATACATTTAAAATAAGCGGTCGAGGTGAGTTGCATCTTGCTATACTAATCGAAACTATGAGGCGCGAAGGATATGAGTTTCAAGTATCGGCTCCTGAAGTTATTTATAAACGTATTGATGATGTGCTTTGTGAACCGATGGAACATGTAATTGTGGACGTTCCTGATGAGTTCGTAGGAAAGGTAATTGAGAATCTTGGTTCGAGGCGTGGAACTATGAAAAATATGATTCAAGTACAGGGAAACACACGGCTCGAGTTCGTGGTACCAGCACGCGGGTTGCTTGGTTTCCGAACAGAATTTATGACTGAAACGAAAGGTACAGGAATTCTGCATCATAATTTTCACGGATACGAACCGCACAAAGGTAATGTAACTACACGACATAAAGGTGCGGTAGTTCAGCTCGAAGATGGACTTGCTACCGGATACGCAATGTTTAAATTACAGGAACGTATCACTTTTTTTATTGAACCGGGAACTAGAGTGTATAAAGGTATGGTTGTGGGCGAGAATTCCCGCGAAGAAGATTTGATTGTAAATATCTGTAAGATGAAGCAACTAACGAATATGCGTGCCAGTGGAGCTGATGATGCAATCCGGTTAGAACCTCCGCGGATTCATTCGCTTGAGCAAGCGATTGAATGGATAGGGAACGATGAATACATAGAGGTTACACCGAAATCACTGCGTATGCGAAAAAAATATCTCGACCACAACGAACGTTCGAGGATGGAGAAGAAAGCTATAGTAGTAGTTGAATAATAAAAAACCCCGTTTCTAACACGGGGTTTTTTATTACATATTGACGGAAAGGGAATTTGAACTTAATTATTCCCTAACTACCCAAACTTTTAATTTCGCTGTAACTTTTGTGTGAAGTTTTACAGGGACTGTATAAATACCAAGAGCTTTAATAGGTTCTTCAAGTTCAATAATGCGTTTATCTATGATTAGTCCTTGTTCCTGCAACGCATCGCTAATCGATTGTGATGTAACCGAACCGAAAAGTTTTTCATCTTCACCCACATTTGCCTTGATCGTTACCGAAATATTTTCAATTTTCGAACCAAGTTTTTGTGCGTTGAGTTCTTCCTTCTGTTCTCTGTATGCGTGTTGTTTTTTCTCTTCTTCAAGAGCTTTCATATTTCCTTTTGTAGCTGCATAGGCAATACCGTGAGGAATCAAATAGTTACGGGCAAATCCACCTTTTACATCAACTGCATCACCGATGTTACCTAAGTTTTCGAAGTTACGTCTCAATATTATTTTCATTTTTATTTTCCTTCTCTTTATCGAATTGTATCGCCAACAAATGGCAGTAGTGCCAAGTGTCGTGCTCTTTTAATTGCAACCACCAATTGTCTCTGGTGTTTTGAACAGGTTCCTGTAATCCGTTTAGGAATAATTTTACCCTGTTCGTTTAAAAACCTCTGAATCTTTTTCTCATCTTTATAGTCGATGTAAATTTCTTTAATATCACAAAATTTACAAGTCCTTTTTTTACGTAATTGATTTGTCTCTAATTTTTTAAGTTCTACTCGTCTCATTTTATTGTTCCTTTAATAGTTTTGATTCTTCATTCGTTAGAAATTTATCGAAAGAATCATCTTCAAAAATATCCAGGCATTCATTGTTTTCTGAAGTGCTTCCGTTAAGTGTTTCGGCTTCAAAATTTTTCCCGAATTTATTTAGAAATTGAATTCTTCGTGCTTTAATCTCAATGATTGGTCGTACGGTCGATTCGTCGATTTTTACATTTCGGCTTTGAAGTTCACCATCGACAAACACTGCGTTTCCTTTTTTTAGTCGGTTGATACAGCTTTCAGCAAGCTTGTTCCATGCTACAATTCCTACGAAACAAACTTCCTCTTGCCAATTACTTTCGCTGTCGCGGTAACGCCGATTGGCAGCTATCGCAAAATTAACAACCGGAGTATTGTTCGATGTTTTTCTGAATACCGGGTCTCTTGTTAAATTGCCCACTATCATCACATTGTTGAGTTCAGGTAGTTTTATATCTGCCAAGGCAAAACCCCTCCGTACTAATCATTTAATAAGTTATACATATTTATATCAACTGATTTTTTCTTCATCGTCAAAGAGTGGTTCTTTGTCGGGTAGTACAATTGTATCGAGTATGTCCTCGATGTCGGGTACAGGGATTGGAAGTTGTCGTTGAGCTTTCAATGCCCTTTTATCAAGTTGAATGGTTAAATAACGAATTATATTTTCATCGAGTTTGTAGAATTTTTCTATTTGTTGAATAGCAGTTCCAGGTGCTATAAATTCGATGAAGGCATAGTAGCCATTGTTTTTTTTCTTAATAGGATAAACGAGTCGTTTCCGACCCCATTTATTTATGGCAGTAATTTCGCCGCCGTAGCGATTAATTTGTTCCTGCACCTTTTCGATGATTCCATCAATTACCGGATCGTCTAAAGATGCATTCACGATGAATGTTGTTTCGTAATTGCGTTTTGTTTTTTCCATTTTTTGCCCTTTGGACAGTTATTGTTATTTGTTAAATCTGGCTCGTCCCATAAATTTTGGGACGAGCAGGGTTGAGTTAAATTTTATCTAAGAAGCAGTGGTGCGATAACCAGTGAAACCACCGACATCAATTTTATTAAAATATTCATTGAAGGTCCGGATGTATCTTTGAAAGGATCTCCTACAGTATCGCCAACAATAGTGGCTTTGTGAGCTTCTGAGCCTTTCTTTTCTCCCGGAATTTCACCTTTTTCGATTGCTTTCTTTGCATTGTCCCAAGCTCCACCTGCATTTGCCATCATTAATGCGAGTAAAACACCCGTTACTGTAGCACCTGCGAGCATTCCACCTAAAGCAGCAGGTCCGATTAGAAAACCGACTAACACTGGAGCTACGACTGCGGTAACACCCGGTAAAATCATTTCACGAAGAGCGGCTGAAGTTGAAATATCAACGCAGCGTGCGGTATCTGGTTTAGCATTTGGATCGCCAGCTAATAATCCTGGAATTTCACGGAACTGTCTGCGGATTTCGTCCACCATTTTTCCGGCAGCTTTTCCGACGGAAGTCATTGTTAATGCCGCTATAAAGAAGGGGAGTACACCACCTATGAAAAGTCCGATTACAACAGTTGGCTCAGTAATCATAATTTGCAACGGGTTTTCGTTGTGTGATATTAAAAAATCATACATTTTCCATTGCCCAATTAATTCTTCCCCAGCTCCTTTCATTTCTACAAGTTTAGTAACAATAGTTGCATTCACGGCTTGAGAGAAAGCAGCAAATAAAGCAAGGGCTGTTAGTGCTGCGGAGCCAATAGCAAATCCTTTTCCGATAGCAGCAGTAGTGTTGCCGAGGGCGTCAAGTCCGTCGGTAATTTTCCGAACATCAGGTCCTAATCCCGACATTTCCGATATACCGCCCGCGTTGTCGGCGATTGGTCCGTAAGCATCAACCGACATTGTAATACCAACAGTTGCTAACATTCCGACAGCAGCAATTCCGATTCCGTAAAGTCCGGCAACTTCGTTTGAAACAAATATCGCGACACAAATTGCGAGAACCGGTAAGGCTACCGATTCCAAACCGACTGCTAATCCGTGAATGATGTTTGTTGCCGCACCGGTTTTACTTGCTTCGCCTATTCGTTTGACAGGTGTTGATGATGTGTAATATTCGGTTATAAGTCCGATAAAAATTCCGCCAACCGTTCCGAAGAATATCGCCCAGAAGACATTGTTGTTCACATGAAATACTTGTGTAATGTATAAACTACCGAGTAAAAATATGCCGGCAGCAATGAATGTAGAATATCGCAAAGCAGCAGCAGGTGAGAATTGTTTTAGAATGCGCATCGAACCGATACCTATAAATGATGCAAGTAAACCTATGGCAGCAAGAACTATCGGAAGAGCCATTAAAATACCTTTGATGTCGAAATCGGTTACCGTGGGAACAGCTTTTAATAAATTTAAACCTTCAGGAAGCAAAGTAGCGGCGATAGCAATAGTTGCAACAATAGAACCGACATAAGATTCGAAAATGTCAGCTCCCATACCTGCTACGTCGCCAACGTTATCGCCAACGAGGTCTGCAATAACACCGGGGTTGCGAGGGTCATCTTCAGGAATACCGGCTTCTACTTTACCGACTAAATCAGAGCCTACATCAGCAGCTTTTGTGTAAATACCGCCACCTACGCGTGCAAAAAGAGCAATCGAACTTGCTCCCATAGCAAAACCATTTATAACATTTGCAGTTTCAGGGCTTCCAAAGAAGTAGAAGGAGATTCCAACGCCGATTAAACCGAGACTTGCAACACTAACACCCATAACAGCACCACCGTTGAAGGCGACTAATAAGGCAGAACCTTGCCCCTTTTCTTTCGCCGCTTGTGCAGTTCTTACGTTTGCTTTTGTTGCAGCGGTCATACCGAAGAAACCCGCGAGTATCGAACAAGTTGCACCGCTAATAAAAGCAGTAGCTGTTTGCCAACTTAAAAAGATACCCAATAAAAGAAATACAATTAGTACAAAGAAGAGTAATACATAGTATTCTCGTTTTAAAAAAGCCATTGCACCGATTTGAATTTGGGAAGCGATGCTTCTCATTTTTTCATTTCCGGCTGGTTGGCGTTTGATCGATAGGTAAATTACTAATGCTACAATTAAACCTAAAAATCCAAGAACGATAGATAAATTTGATAGTAAAGCCATAAGAATAATTTTACTCCGTTTTTTTTGTGTTATATTTGTTCATAGCAGAAGCGATGCCATCGCTCAAAAATGTGAGCGACGCATTCCGTGCCTTCGTAATCATTTCGTCAACAATCGGTTTTTCATTTTCTTCGAAAGTGGAAAGCACATATTGCGCTTTTTCTGTTTTTACACGAGGCATAGTAACTCCAGCGATTCCACATCGTAAACGTGGAAAGTTTTGCTTTTGGATATGATGAATTATTGAAAACAACCCATTGTGTCCACCGTCGTTTCCCCTTTGTCTCAAACGGAGTGTTCCGAGTGGAATTTCAAAGTCATCGCACACTACCAAAATATTTTCAGGAACTGCTTTGAATCGTTCAATTAAATCAACGATTGCCAAACCGCTGTTGTTCATGTAAGTAATCGGTTTTACTAATCCTACTTTTTTTCCTTGATAGGTAGTAAAACTGATGAAATACTCACCACGTCCTGCGAATAGTTTTGTGTTCAACCTCTCGCATAAAGTATCAATAACGCGGAAACCAACATTATGTCGAGTACCTTCGTATTCTGGGCCAGGATTTCCTAATCCTATAATGAAATACACTTAATTTAAATCTATAAATTAGTTAATGAAAAATAAATTATTTAATCAGCAGCTTCTTCTTCACCCTCGGCTGCTTTTTTACCTTTGCCAACTACTTCTGGTTCTGCAGCTGCTTCTACTGCGACCTCGGCAACTACTTTTTCAACAAGTGGTGGAAGGATGGCAATGATGGTGTTATTTTCATTATCAAGAACCACAAAATTTTCCACTTTCAGATCTTTTATGTGAACCGACTGATTGATCAGAAGTTCTTCAGCGTTTATTGCGATGTGTTGAGGAATGTGTTCTGGTAAACAAGAAATTTTTACTTTATGTATAATATGTTGTAAAATTCCACCTTCGCGAACACCTTTGGGGATTCCTCCGATAATGACGACCGGAATATCCAATGTTAATTTTTCATCAGCTCTAACTCCCTGCAAATCCACGTGGAGTGGTTTTTCGGTTACAGGGTCAAGCTGTACATCTTTAAGGATGCATCGCTTTTCAGTGCCATCACTTAATTTAAGATTGATTAGGTTTGTCTCTGATGAATGTATAAGTTTCAAAAGACTTTTTTCCGGTAGGGCAACTGTTAAATTATTCTCGCCGTGTATGTAATAAATTCCTGGAATTTTTCCTTCACGTCGTAGTGCACCGGGTTTTTTTCCCTTTAATTCCCTTAATTCAGCATGTAAAATTACTTCTGCCATTCTTTTTTTCCTTTAATGATTAATTATCCTTTGTAAATATCAAATAACGAGCTTATCGACTGATTTTTATAACATCGTTTTATTGCTTCTGCAAATAAACGATCAGCAGATAAGCATTGAATTTTATCCAATTTCGTGGAATTTTGTGTAAAAGCGACTGAATTTGTAATATATAATCTTTTAATTTCCGATTCTTGAATTTTCTTTGCTGCATCACCCGATAATATCGGATGAGTGCAAGCGCCATAAATATCTTTTGCACCAGCTTCTTTTAATGCTCGTACTGCATTAATAAACGTTCCACCGGTATCTATTAGATCATCTACAATCAGAATATTTCGATTTACAGCAGTCCCGATAATATTCATGACTTCAACTTGATTCGCTTTAGGCCTACGTTTGTCAATCAGTATGAGTTCAGCGTCTAAACGTTTGGCATACGAACGGGCTAATTTTATACTTCCAACATCGGGCGAAACTACCGCCAAGTTTGGAATTTTATGTTGCTTAAAGTACGGTGCAAATATTGCCGATGAATACAAGTGATCAACGGGGATATCAAAAAAACCTTGTATTTGAGCAGCATGTAAATCCATAGTGATTACACGATCGGCGCCTGCTGTAGTTAGTAAATTTGCTACGAGCTTTGCTGTGATAGATACTCGAGGTTGATCTTTCCTGTCCTGTCGAGCATACCCAAAATAAGGAATAACTACTGTAACTCTTTTTGCAGAAGCTCTCTTTGCGGCATCTAACATTATCAACAATTCCATCAAATTGTCTGATGGTGGATTTGTCGATTGAATAATAAAAACATCTGACCCACGTATATTTTCAGTATATTTGACCCAAATTTCGCCATCACTGAAATTTACAATCTGACATTTCCCTAAAGGAATGCCGAGCCTCTTGCTGATTGCCCGAGCTAACTGCGGATTCGATCTACCTGAAAATAATTGAAGATCCGGCATAAAATTATATTCGTTTTGTTAATTATTTGGGTAAAGTTACTGAAACCCGTATAAATTTTGATAAATTTGAGTTTTAATATACATAAATCTTTAGAATTTAGCAAGGCTATTTTTTTTACTCCTAAAAGTTGAAGTTTTAATAAATCGTATGAGTTTAGCTACACATTACTGCTAATCTGTGTAGTTTCTAAAATTGACAAATTTTATTATATTGGTTTTATTTTTATTCAGAGAAAGGGCTTTTGAAGTGAAAATTATTACACAATCCAAAGAGCAAAGGCGCAATATTTTATTTGTGGTTCTGTTAACATGGTTACCGGTAGTTGTATTCCTTGGCTTAATCATTGCAATAAGTCTAAAATTAGAGAGACCCATAACTTTCTTTTTTCAGGATTTTTTCGTCATTACTAATAGTCCAATCTATACAGGTTTTGTCTCGAACATCGGAATAATTTTCTGGTCAGTAACGGCGGGTATTTTATTTTTTATCTCTGTAGTTTGTTATCAATTCCGCGCCAGCAGGCAAGTGCAATGGTTTTACACTCTTGCCGGTGTTATAACTGTTATTATGCTTTTCGATGATTTTTTCTTATTCCATGAAATTATATACCCTCGTTTCTTTAATATACATTCGGGTACAGTATATATCATTTATGGAGTTCTAGGTATTATTTATCTTATTGTTTTCCGGAAAAACATTTTAGCGAGCAATTTCCTGGTTTTGTTTTTTGCTTTTCTGTTTTTCTTCATTTCGATCGTATTTGACGAATTACGAGAGCGGTGGCTCTTTGATCCTTATTGGATTGTATGCGAAGATGGGTTTAAGTTGCTGGGAATCGTCAATTGGCTAACGTATTATTTCATAACATCATTTCAGTCGATCAAGGAGTTAGTCCAAACGAAGTGATTTGAATTATTAGATTATTTCCTTATATTTTCACAAAATTATTGAGCGTTGAATAACATCTCAAAAATTATTACAAAAGAAATTGAATTTCGAAATAGTTCAAACGATATTTTTAAATGTGATTTTCGTGTTTCCGATAATTATTTCAGAAATAATAAAAAGTTCTTTCAAAATATTCCTTGTGTTATCGTCTGTCCCGGTTTTATGGCTTTTAAAGATTGGGGATATTTTCCTTACATCGGCGAAAAATTGGCGCAGGCAAATTATTGTTCGATTGTTCTGAATTATTCCCATAATGGTGTTGAAGAACGACGGAATCGTATAACGAACCTCGAAATGTTTGCTGCCAACACTGTTTCGCTGGAGCTAGTCGACATTCGGAATGTGATAGATTCAATTACTGATGGCAATTTGGAAGAGTTTTGTATCGACACGGAGAATATTTTTTTATTAGGTCATTCACGTGGTGGCGCTAATGCCTTGTTAATAGCTTCATCGGATAATAGAATTAAAAAGTTGGTAACTTGGGCAAGTATAGCTTATTACGATCGTTGGACAGCGCATCAAAAGAACAATTGGCGACAGTCAGGATTTTTATCGCTCTCGAAAGAAACTGAATCGCATCCGATTCGAATGAAAATCGATTATCTTGAAGACCTCGAAAAAAATAAAGACAAATTTGATTTGTATAAAGCAGCAAGTCGAATAAATATTCCTTGGCTAATCGTCCATGGCACAGAAGATCTGATCGCCAAAATTTCGGAAGCCGAAAAGTTATTTGATTTATCAGCAGACGCACAAACACAACTTGTTAAAATTCCAAAAGTAGGACACCTTTTTGGCACCGAGGTACCTACTAATGAAAATAATAATTCACTAAATAATATTTTACAATTGACTATTAACTGGTTACATAATATATCAAGGAGATAAAATGCAAATTTCAAAATCATTAACTATTCAACCTCATTTCATTTTACGATACGGTTTAACCGTTCAAGCCATGTTGGTTTTCGCATTCGTGGCGCTAACTGCAGTTGGAGCGTGGGTCGAAATTCCCACTCAACCTGTTCCATTTACACTTCAAACATTTTTTGTTCTGCTTTCGGGTGTTGTACTTGGCGCTCGGAACGCATTTTTCAGTCAGCTAATTTATTTATCTCTCGGTGTAATGGGATTGCCTTTGTTTGCCGGTTTTAGTTTTGGTTTTGCTAAATTAATCGGACCTACCGGTGGATATCTGTTGAGTTTTCCGATCGCAGCTTTTGTTACAGGATATTTAGTTACACTAAATGGCAAGTATGTGTGGACAATTATTTCCGTTACAGTAGGTATGTTATTAATTTTCAGTTTCGGAACTGTTTACTTAAACTTTGTATTTTTAAACGATATTGCTAAATCGTTGATGAGTGGTTTCTTAATTTTTTCATTGTGGGATGCCATTAAAATTTTTGCTGTCGCTTCAATATATCATCAATTAAGGAAATAATACTTTTGCTTAAGAACAGAAAATTAAGTATATTTTTCAAAAATTGAAGCGAATAGTAATAGCAATAGACGGACCCGCTGCCTCCGGGAAATCAACAACAGCTAAATTTACTGCCGAAAGGCTAAATTACATTCATGTTGATACCGGGGCAATGTATCGGGCAGTTACACTGAAAATTATAAAAGATAATATCGATCCGGAAGATGAAGCATCGGTTTATAATGCAATTAGCGATTGTAAAATTGAGTTTGAACGAAAAAACGAAGTAACGAAAGTTTTATTAAACGGAAAAGATGTAACTGAAACTATACGGAACAAAGAAGTAACCTCTGCTGTTAGTGCAATTAGCAGTTATAAGCGCGTAAGAGATTTAATGGTAACGCAACAACGGAGAATGTGCACAGACGGTGGAGTTGTTCTTGAAGGTCGCGATATTGGTACCGTTGTAGTTCCGAATGCCGATTTAAAAATATTTATGATTGCCTGTATTGAAGAAAGAGCAAGACGTCGGCAAAAAGAGTTGGCTGAAAAAGGAACTACTGCTGATTTTGAAGTTTTGATTAAAGATATCAATGAGCGCGACGCGAAAGATTCAAATCGCACCGAAAGCCCGTTAAAAAAAGCTGACGATGGAATAATATTGGATACTTCGAACTTAACGATAAATCAGCAAGTGGATTTTATCGTGAATAAAGCTTTAGAAATAATTAAGAAAATTGATAGTTAGTATAGATAAAAATTCAGGATTTTGCTGGGGCGTTGTTCGTACAATAAACATAGCTGAAGACGAATTAAATAAATCGAACAAGTTGTACTGTTTAGGTGAGATAATTCACAATCCCTCTGAAATTTCCCGCTTAAGCAAATTAGGATTGGTAACTATTACTCGTGATGATTTTCACAAAATCGAAAATTCTACAGTTTTAATACGTGCACATGGTGAACCACCCGAAACTTACGAGTTAGCCAAGAAATTCAACATAACACTGATAGATGCAACTTGTCCGGTAGTTACAAAGGTACAAGAACGGATCCGAAATTATGATGCATTGGGTTACCAATTAATTATTTTTGGAAAAAAGAACCACGCCGAAGTAATCGGATTGTTAGGGCAAATAAATGGTAAAGGTATTGTAATTGGATCGCTCGTTGAAATCGATTCAGTAGATTGTAATAAGAATACAGTTCTGTTTTCGCAGACAACGATGGATAAGACTACGTTCTATAAGATTCGCGATGAGTTAAAAAAGCGGATTAATGAATTGGTAGTAGATTCCATTGAAGACGAGGCTGTTCAATTTGTTGCGAAAGATACTATTTGCGGACAAGTATCCGGGCGTGAAAATAAACTTCGGGAATTTGCTAAACAAAACGATGTTGTTATTTTCGTAGCCGGCAAATCGAGTTCAAACGGTAAAGTGCTTTACACGATTTGTAAAAACGCAAACGAACATTCGTACTTTGTAGAAGATGAAAACGAAATCAATCTCGACTGGTTCGTGGATGCAAAAACAGTTGGTGTCAGCGGTGCTACATCGACACCGCAATGGTTGATGCAGCGAATTAAGAACTATATTGAAAACTTAAAAAATAAAAATTTATCAAGCCATCATTAAATAAACAAAAATAATAACTAAAAATAATTTTTCTTGATGCGTGTGCTCACTTTTTCCTGATGGCGGATAAAGATCACAGGCATATAAGAACGTCTGTTTAAAAAAAAAACAGAAAAAACCTTAGGAGGTTTAATGTTAGAAGAAACAACTGTACCATCTGCAACTGATTCAGCAGCGTCGATTCAGGATGCAGAGAAAAAAACAATTCCGAGAATAAGTCATGACCATGCTTATTTATTAAATAAAATTATGGAGGCAGAATACGGCGAAGAGGAGACCAGCCAACTTACGAGTTTGTATGAAGCAACTTTTGGTAAAGTTTCTGCAAATCAACTTGTTAAAGGTAAAATTGTTGCAATCGGCGAAAATGAAGTATCGATAGATATTGGATTCAAATCGGAAGGCAGCGTCCCAATCGGAGAATTTTCAAATATCGACGAACTCAAAGTTGGCGATGAGATCGAAGTATTCCTTGAAAGCGTAGAAAATAAAGATGGTCAGCTTGTTTTGTCACGTAAGCGTGCCGACTTTATGCGAGTTTGGGAAAAGGTTACTACAGTACACGAAACCGGCGAAATTATCCAAGGCAAAATTTTGCGACGCATAAAAGGTGGGCTCGTTGTTGATGTTTGGGGAATCGAAGCCTTCCTTCCCGGATCTCAAATTGATGTAAAACCGATCCGCGACTTCGATCAATTTATTGATAAAACAATGGATTTAAAAATTGTTAAAGTAAATAACACAGCAGAAAACATTGTAGTAAGCCACAAGGTTCTCGTTGAAGAAGAAATGGCAGATCAGAGAAATGCTATACTTGGTTCAATTGAAAAGGGACAAATACTTGAAGGTACAGTAAAAGCAATTGCTGATTTTGGTGTGTTCGTTGATCTGGGCGGCGTGGATGGTTTAATTCACATCACTGATTTATCGTGGGGCAGAATAAATCACCCGACTGAAGTTGTAAAGCTCGATCAACTAATCAACGTCGTTGTAACTGAATATGATCCTGATAAGAAACGGATCTCGCTCGGTCTTAAACAACTTGCCGCTCATCCTTGGGAAAATATCGAAGAGAAATATCCTGTAGGAATGAAAATTAACGGTAAAATTGTTTCCCTCACCGATTATGGAGCGTTTGTGGAAATTGAGAAGGGAATAGAAGGACTAATTCATATTTCAGAAATGAGTTGGACTCAACACATCAAACATCCTTCTCAAGTTGTATCTATGGGGCAAATGGTAGATGCAATTATTTTGAGTCTTGATAAAGAAAATAAAAAGATTTCACTTGGAATTAAACAATTAGAACCGGATCCTTGGTATAATCTACTTCAAAAATATCCTGTAGGTTCAAAGCACCGGGGTGTTGTTCGTAACCTAACCAACTTCGGTGTCTTCGTTGAACTCGAACAAGGTGTCGATGGTTTAATTCACATTTCCGATTTGTCGTGGACAAAGAAAATTCGTCATCCAGGCGAAGTTGTAAAGAAAAACCAATCTATCGATGTTGTAATTCTCGGTGTTGATGTTGAACAACGAAGGATATCATTAGGACATAAACAAATCATGGATAACCCGTGGGACGCTTTCGAAACAGCTTATAAAGTTGGTGTCGAAATTGATGGAACACTTACACGAATTATCGAAAAAGGTGTTATCGTTGAATTACCTCTCGGTGTCGAGGGATTTGTTCCAGCATCTCAACTCGCAACTATACAAGTGAAAAATATTGCTGATACTTTTAAAGTTGGCGATGTATTGAACTTGAAAGTAATTGAGTTCGATAAAGACGCAAAGAAAATTGTGCTTTCCGTAATCGAATTTTTACGCGGCAAAGAACAAAAAGTAGTCGACGAGTACGTTGGTGAACACAAATTACCTCCTATGACGATAAAAGATTTCGTGAAAGCTCCACAGCCTTCCGAAATTGCTTCATTCGAGGAATTAGGTAACGCTCCGGCACCTGATGAAATTCAGTAGTCATTTATTTTCATTAATGTTAAAAGAGTTGGCTCGTAAGGGGTCAACTCTTTTTTGTATTTAACAAAACGTAATTTATGAAGCTTGTAGCATTCCATACTTTAGGTTGCAAACTAAATTTTGCTGAAACTTCAACCATTGGCAGACAGTTTATTGAGAACGGATTTACTGTATCTCAATTTGCAGACAAAGTCGATGTTTATGTAATCAATACGTGCAGCGTATCTCAAAGGGCAGATAGAGAATGCAAAAAAATTATTAGAAGTGCAGTTAGAAGATCTCCGGATGCCTTCATAATAGTAACGGGTTGCTATGCTCAATTGCGTCCAGAAGAGGTGGCATCAATTGCAGGAGTCGATTTGGTTTTAGGTACACAGGAAAAATTTAATCTGTTCACTCACTGCAATTCTTTTAAAAAGAATAACCCGGCTCAAGTGTTTGTTTCCGAAATTAAAAATGCAAACGACTTTGGCCTTGCTTATTCGGGTGAAGCTGATGAAAGGACACGTGCATTTTTAAAAGTACAGGACGGGTGCGATTTCCAATGTTCATATTGCACAATTCCCCTCGCACGTGGGTCTAGCCGAAGCCAGGCAATTGAAACTTTTGTATCACAAGCCCGGTGGTTAGCCGAAAAAGGATATAAAGAAATTGTTCTATCAGGAGTTAATGTCGGTGATTTTGGTAAAGCAAGTGGAACAAATTTATTGCAGTTACTCAAAGAGCTTGTAGGGGTTGATGGAATCGAGCGAATCAGAGTCAGTTCAATCGAACCAAATTTATTGACTGAGGAATTAGTCAATTTTATTTTAGAGTCGGATAAGTTGTGTAATCATCTTCACATTCCCTTGCAAAGCGGTTCGAACGAAGTTTTACGTTTAATGAGGCGCCGGCACACGAGAGAAGATTTTAAAAAACTAATTACATATATCAAATCGATAGATAATACGGCAGGCGTCGGTTCGGATATAATAGTTGGTTTCCCGGGCGAAACGGATGAACTTTTCGACGAAACATATAATTTTCTGCTTGATTTACCCCTTTCGTATATGCATGTGTTCACATATTCTGAACGCCCTAATACTCCGGCTGCTTCTTATCCAAATTCCATTCAACCAAAGTCGCGCTTTTACAGAAACGAAAAACTTCGTATCTTAAGTACGAAAAAGCGTTTCGAATTTTACTCACAATTTGTAGGTAAAAGATTAGGGGTATTATACGAAACCAACATTAAAAACGGTTTTCTATCCGGTTTCTCAACAAATTATATTCGGGTAAAAACTACAGCGACTGAAAATCTTTTTAATAGGATTGTACCGACGCTAATTAAAAATGTAAATAAAGATTATTGTGAAGGAGATGTAATCGTATGAAAAAAATAATTTGTGTCTTCATGTTCTTCTTCGGTGTGCAGGCGGTTATCACACAGCCATTATCTAATTCAGATAACGGTCATAAAAATATTGTAGACTTTTTCAATCAGTCAATCGAACTTGAATCCCGAAACGCTTCAGTATTTTCTGCTTATAGCGCTTCTCAAAAAAAATCTGTACCACTTGCTGTTGCTCTCTCGCTGGTACTTCCCGGAATGGGCGAGCTATATACCGGTGATTACAGCAGAGGGAAATATCTGACATCTGCCGAAGGATTTCTTTGGTTGACATTTACTTCCGTGCAATTATATGGGACATGGTTGAAAAACGATGCACGACTTTTTGCAGTTACTAATGCCGGTGTAAATTTAGATGGAAAGGACGATAAATTTTTTGTAAATATCGGGAATTATTCTGATATATATTGGTACAACGAAAGAAAATTGCAGGACAGAGAAGAAGATCAATTATACGATCCTAATTCAAATTATTATTGGCAATGGAATAACGAAGCGAGCAGACAAAAATATCGCTATATTCGAATCAAAAGTGATGAAGTATTTAACAGTCGGCAGTTTATTGTGGGTGCAATTTTAGCAAATCATATCGTCAGCGCAATAAACGCCGGGATGTTAGCCAGTAAATATAACAAGCAGTCCGGCGTTACAAATAATTTCCAGATTAACAGCAAATTACGTGTTAATGCTAATCATCCGGAATTTGTGTTTACGATTTCAAAATTGTTTTGATTGAACGTGCGAAATATTAAACTACTTATTGAATACGACGGAACCGATTTTGTGGGGTGGCAACGACAACCGAACGGAAGAAGTGTTCAAGAAGTTATCGAAAAAGTGCTCGCAAATCTTTTACAAGAGGAAGTAAATGTGGTCGGTTCAGGAAGAACCGACAGTGGTGTGCATGCGCGTGGTCAGGTTGCTAACTTTCGCTGTAACTCAAAAATGAATGTCGGTCAATTACAAAAAAGTCTTTCGGCACTGTTACCTGAAGATGTTTGCATAGATGCGGCAGCAGATGTGGATTTCGATTTCCATGCTCGCTATGCAGCCAAGTCGCGTGAATATTCCTATTTGATAACAACAAAATCTTCTGCATTACGAAGAAGATATTCGTGGTTTGTAAAGTACAAAATTGACAACACAATTTTGAATGAATGCGCAAATTTGATTTTGGGAATTCATGACTTTGAAGGTTTTTGTAAATTAGATGCGGGTAATGAACATTATTTGAGTAATGTGTTTCGTTCGGAATGGAAAAGTGAAAGTACCAATTTGATTTATGAGATCGAAGCAAACAGATTTTTATATGGAATGGTGCGTGGTTTAGTTGGAACGATGGTGGACGTAGCACGTGGCTATCGCGATTTAGACGATTTTAGAAGAGTATTAAATGAAAAAGCAAGAGCGAAAGCGGGCACATTGGCACCGCCTCATGGCTTAACACTCGTGAATGTAAGATATTAAAATTAAATTAGGAGAAACCAATGAAAAAATATTTTGTTTATTCTATACTTACAATTTGGTTAGCCAGCTTCAGTTTTATGTGTGCAAGTTTGGCTTTCAATATATTTTCGGATCAGGACGATGTTAAATTAGGGCAACAGCTTGATGGGGAAATTAAAAGCAAACCTCAGGAATATCCCTTACTTCAAAACCGAAATGATGTTAAGAGTTACGTTGAACAGGTAGGACAAAAAATTTTAAATTCACCGCATGTTAAAAAACGTGGATTGTATGCTTATAGTTTCGAAATTGTACATGACGATAATACAATTAATGCTTTTGCAACACCGGGGGGATATATTTATGTTTATACAGGGCTGTTAAAATTTTTAGATAACGAAGCAACGCTTGCCGGTATAATTGGACACGAAATTGCCCATGCTGAACGACGTCATGCTACTCAACGATTAACTAAGTATTATGGTGCAAGTATGTTGGTTTCAGTCATTTTAGGTGAATCGCCTTCACAATTAGCTGAAATTGCAGCAAACATGTTTACGGGTCTGGCATTTTTAGCAAACAGCCGTTCGGATGAAACTGAATCGGATGATTATTCGATCAGGTATTTAAAAGACACCGAGTATTATCCGGGTGCGATAAAATATTTCTTCGACAAAATTCAGGCAACAAAAGGAGAACGTGGCGGAAGTATCGAGAGGTTGTTATCGACACACCCACTGCCTCAGGATCGAGTCGATTTTGTTAACAAAGAGATGAATAAAATAGGCGATCCACAGCCAACTGAAAGTAATATTTTTGCGGATCGTTATCAGGCATTCAAAGCTACTTTACCTTAACGTTTGATTATATATTTTCTTTCTCGTAAATTATGTTTGAAAAATAAGTAGAACAACTCGAAAGATTTAATTGAATTATTTGTTACCAATTTCGTTTTTTATTATGATTTCAGGGATAATGGCTGCTTGCGAAACAGCTTTCCTTAATTCCCCTAAAAGTGTTATCAAAGATTTAGTAGATAACGGGAGTAAAGCGGCAAAAATAATTCAAAATTTCCAAAAAAATCCTGAAAGTATAATCGCAACGGCGAATGTTACTTTCATAGTAAGTTTAAGCATCGCAGCGTTTTTAGCAGGACTGTTTGCTTTAGATGAAATTGCTCCCTACTTAAAATCGCTGGAAGTTTATTTTCTGAGTGAACATAGCGGCGCTTTCTCCCTTTTAATTATAATACCGTTGTTTGCATTTGTAGCAATTCTTGCGGGTGAATTAATTCCCAAATCCATAGCTTTAAAATTTCCGGCACAGTTAGCGTTGTTCTTTGCATTTCCATTTTTTTGGATTTCAATTGCCAGCAAACCGATGATTGTTCTTTTACAAACCATCAGTAATTTAATTTTGAAACCTTTTAAAGATCAAACCAATTTTTCTGAATCGAGGGTATCTGAAGAAGAGGTAAAAATTTTATTGGAAGAAGGAAGAAAAACCGGAGCAATTGATAAAACAGAGCAGGAACTGATAACAAGTATCTTCGAGTTCACAGATACTACTGCGAAAGAAGTTATGGTACCGAGGACAGATATAATAGCAGTCGAAATAAATACACCGCGCGAAAAACTTGTAAATATTGTACTCGAGGAGGGTTACTCGCGTATTCCGATATATTCCGGGTCCATTGATAATATAATCGGCATTGTATATACAAAAGATCTAATAAGCCTTTTAGAGCATCGGGATATAATTGTATTGCACGATATCATTCGTACTGCTTATTTTGTACCAGAAACTAAAAAAATAAGTGTGTTGCTGCGTGAATTACAAAAACAAAAAATTCACATGGCAATTGTCATAGATGAATACGGTGGAACAGAGGGCATCATTACGTTGGAGGATATTCTGGAAGAAATAGTTGGCGAAATACACGACGAATACGATGAAGAATTAAAAGAAGTTGAAATATCAACCGATGGTTCGTCATTAGTGAATGCCCGAATTAATATACAAGATTTCAATGAAAAATTCGGGACAGAAATTTCTGAAGATGTTGAGTATGATACTTTGAGCGGATTTTTATATAAGATCACCGGTAGAATTCCAGAAATGAATGACGAGGTTCAATATCAGAATTTGAATTTCAAGATAATTAAGAAAAGTCAACGACGCATAAGGCAAGTTAAGGTTACGAAAACAAAATATGAGTAATCCTTATGAATATGTTCTTTCTGTGGTCATTGTAAATTGGAATACGTGTGAAGATCTCGAAACGTGCTTAACTTCGTTAACAGATAGGTCGGGTTTTTTAAATTTAGAAATAATTGTTGTTGATAATGCTTCCGAAGATGACAGTGTTCAAATGGTGCGTTCAAAATTCCCGAACGCAATACTAATCGCGAATCAGGTAAATTTAGGATTTGCCGCAGCAGTAAATCAAGGGATTAATAATGCTCGCGGGAAATATTTATTGATTTTAAATGCCGACATAGTATCGAACTTTGAATCAATCCAAGTTCTGATTAACACGCTTGAGTTTCGGAAAGATGTCGGTGCTGTTGCGCCGCGGCTCATAAATTTAGACGGATCTTTACAACGGGGATATTACAGAAAATTACCGACACTTATGCAAATTTTGTTATTTTATACATCCTTATCTAAATTTACATTTAAACATCCGTACCTTGTAAAAAAATATTTGGAAGTATATTTTGAAGAAAATGCCACTCAGTTTGAAGTTGAACAAAGTCCGGGTGGATGTATAATGATTCGTAGAGAAGTATTAGAGACGGTTGGCTTAATGGATGAAAGTTTCTTTCTTTTTTTCGAAGATGTTGATTGGTGCTACCGGATTCGCAAAGGTGGTTGGCGGTTACTTTGTTATAATGCTGTTTCGATGATTCATAAAGGGGGAAGCAGCTTTATGAGACTCGATAATTCAGTTTTTTATGGGAGATTTTTACTCAGTCTTAATCAATTTGTGGATAAACACTATACACTTTGGACTCGACTTATAACCAAGTTAATTACAATTTGTGATAGCTTTATTATTTTAATTATCAGAAAATTTCAAATAATAATAAAACCTAAAATTATTTACGGTAATCCTGGAAAAAGTTATCAAAAGCATAAATATTATATTAATATATTTATTGACTATTACTTTCCTCCAGTATTATCGAAGTTTGTTAAATTTATTCTTCCCAGATAATGTCAGATATTCAAATATCAAGTATTGTCCATCCGTTATCGAAGCGGATCATAAAAAATACGATATATAATTCTGTGGGAAATTGGATTGTTCTCCTTTTAAATTTTATTATTATTCCGTTTGTAATTTCTAAACTGGGGCTTGAAATATACGGTAGTGCTTGGGTGATTGGAATAATAATTATTTCGTCAGCAGGACTTGTTGATTTCGGAATAGGGAGTTCAAGTGTAAAATATATCGCTGAATATAATGCTAAAAAACAGTTTGGTGAAATTAATTCACTTATAATTACAAGTATTGCTTTTTACGCAGTTTTCGGATTAGTACTTTTAATTGTAATTATTTTATTTGGTAATAATATTTTAATGTTGATTGGTGTACCTCATCATTTAATTAGTGAGGCATATTACGTCTTTGTTATTGCTACCTCAATTTTGGTAATTCTTAATACTTTTTCACCTCTGACTTCAGTCTTGTCTGGCTTACAACGTATGGATATTACTAATCTAATCATTGTAGCAACAGGTATTTTAAATATTACTCAAACAGTAATAGTTTTAAGTTTGGATTTTGGTGTGCGAGGATTAATTATCGGGAGTCTTTTTATTAATTTGATTTCCATTTCTTTGTTATCGTATTGGTCTTTTCGAATTTTGCCACAACTCAAACTCAGCATTTCAAATATTGAATGGGAAAAATTTAAACAAACTTGGCGTTTTGGAATAAATTTACAAATTAGCAGGATATCGCAAGTTGTAGTATTTCAGGTTGATAAGATTTTTGCACTAAGTTTTTTTGGTCCAGCTAATGCAGCATTTTATGAAATAGGGGTCAAAGTAACTTCATTAGCGAGAAGTATACCGCTTATGCTCACTTCTGCTTTGCTTCCTGTTGCGTCAGAAATAGATGCTAAAAAGGAGGATATAAAAATAAATTTATTATTCGAAAGGGGATCGAAATATCTCATCATTGTCGGTATGTTTTTTCTCGGTTTTATTTTTTTAGAATCGAAACTTATCGTACAAACATGGATGGGAAAATCTTTAGATGAAACCGGTATTATGACAGCATCTATTATTATCAAAATTTTAGTCTTCGGTTATTTTATGAATACGCTAACTGCAATTGCGAGTACAATCGGTGCTGGTATTACCCGAACAGATCTCGAAGGCAATGTCGGTATATTAGCCCTTATAGTAAGCCCAATTTTAACATTCACATTTATTTATACTATCGGATATAATGGGATTGCACTATCAACAATGCTTATGCTTACAATCGGGGCATTTTACTATATGAAACAGTTTTTCTCCGTAATTAAAAAAGATTTTCTTGCTTATATTAAAATGTTACTTAAACCTTTAATTAGTCTCCTGATTGCATCAAGCATTATTGTAATTGTACAATTATTTATCGTGCAACCAGAGGTTCAAACAAGGTTTGAAGGTTTGTTATATATTATTTTATATTTTCTTATTTTTCTGTTGTCATATATTATAACTATTATATTCTTAGGTACTTTAGATGAATATGACAAATCAATTATTAGAGCGATTATAAACAAAGTAAAAAGTAAAAGAATATAGCCCTTATTATGATCGGTGAAGAGATTAAACAAAAACTATTTCGCAATACCCCGGATTACTATCTTAATGCATCGGAGGATTATTATTACCAAAAATTCATCGATTTATGTAAACAGTATTGTGGTAAGCGTGTTCTGGATTTTGGCTGCGCAACCGGTAATTATATGACTGCATTGCAAAAACTTGGTTATGATTGTGTGGGTGTTGATGCGAATCCTGCTTACATAGAAATTGCAGCAAAGAAAAACTTTGATGTATATCTTATCGACGACAAGTTACCTTTTCCTGATAAACATTTTGATTCAGCCATTATGTTTGAAGTTCTTGAACATCTCCAAAATCCATTAGATGTTCTTAAAGAAATTAAACGTGTTGCACGAAAAAATATCATCCTCACTGTTCCCAATTGTGAAGGTTTTAATGAACTCAAAAACGGTGGCTTGGCTTTCGAACATTTTTTCGATCTTGACCATAAAAATTATTTTACCCCTGATTCATTACGCAACCTTCTGGATAATTTATTTAAACAATATGAAATTAAGATAATAGATCCTATTGTTCCTTATACACTTATGAAAAAATCTATATTACGATTTATCGTGCATGTATTATATAAAATCAAATTAATTAAACCGAAATTTTATTTCAGAATTGTTGTAGTAATCGATTTGAAAAATCAAATATGAACTCGGTGAATAATAGAATCAACAAATCAGCAATTGATGTTTCAATCATCGTAATAAATTATAACACATGCGATTTACTTCGAGATTGCCTCCAATCCGTCGTTCGGGTTTCAACTCCTAAAGAAATTATCGTGATAGATAATGCTTCAACTGATGGAAGCGTTCAAATGGTTAAAATCGAATTTCCCGAAGTTTTGCTTCATGTAAACAATAAGAATGAACGTTTTGCCAAACCGAATAATACGGCGATGAAAATTGCCAAGGGTCGATATTACTTTTTATTGAATAGCGACGCAACAATTTTCCCTGATACATTGGATGTATTATTAAACTATATGGAAACTCACCCTGATGTAGGTATATGTGCACCGCAGCTCATTTATCCTGATGGGTCGATTCAACCCTCGTGTCGTGGCTTCATTACTTTGTGGACTCACTTCTGCGATATGTTAGTTTTGGATCGCATTTTCCCGAAATCGAAAATATTTGCCAAAAGTGAGATGACATACTTCGACCATCGTTCGGATAAAGAAGTAGATCATGTTATGGCTGCGGCTATTCTTATCAAAAGGGAAGCAGTTGTGGGTGCGGGCATGTTTGATGAAAATTTATCGATTAATTATAACGATTTAGATTTGTCGTATAGAATTAAGCAGAAGGGATGGAAAATAGTATTTTTTCCAGAAGCACAAGTAATTCATCACCATAGCAAAACAACGAAAATGATGAACACGCAATTTGAATTATTTTTGGAATTATATTCTAATGTGTTTTATTATTTTAAAAAACATTATGGAAAATATTCTGTCGTATTATACAAACTGTTTATGATTATCGGGTTCTCATTAAGAACTGTTTTCTGGTTTTTCCGATCTATCGTCGATTCTTCTGAGAATACAAAATACCTGCTCAGATTTTCATGGAAATCGTTAGTTATTGCTTTTCCGATTTGGAGAATCGAAACTCTATGAAAGTATCTATCATCATTGTAAATTACAATCGGCTCGATTTAACAAGGCAAGCAATCGAATCTGTGCTGATGTACGCACCCGATTCTGAAATTATTTTAGTAGATAATAATTCGACTGAAACCGGGACAAAAGAATTGTCGGAAGATTTTCCACAAATCAAGATGCTCAAACTTACACGAAATTATGGATTCGGTTTTGCCAATAATCGTGGAACCGAAATAGCAACAGGCGAGTATCTATTTTTTTTGAATAACGATGCTTCTTTTATCGAAAATACACCTAAGATTCTTTCTATATTTTTAAATGATAACAAAAATGTCGGAGCAGTTGGTCCAAAACTTATATATCCGGATAATAGATTTCAACTATCATTCGGTTGGGCACCATCCATCATCAACGAATGGCGGACTCGCAGATTGCAAAAGGGACTATCACATTCATACGAAAAGTATTCACGCATTATTAAAGCTAGGTATAATAAAATAGCAGAAGTTGATTGGGTGTCCGGTGCTGCATTAATGGTACGAAGAAGCATATTTGAAGAAGTAAAAGGTTTCGACGAAAAATATTTTATGTACTTTGAAGATTCCGATATATGTAAACGAATTAAAAATTTAGGATATAAAATTTGTTATTTTCCCGGGACCACAGTTGTTCATCAAGCAAATGCTACGGTTAAAGCAATTGAAACAATAAATTTTGAATATCGAAAAAGTCAATTATATTATTACAAAAAACATCTGTCGCTTATTTCCCGGATGTTATTACAACTTTATTTATTTATAAAAACCGGAAATATTATGTTTGAAGTAAATGAAAAATAATGACCCCAAAAAAATATTAGTAATCAAACTTTGTTGTATTGGCGACTTAGTATTTCTGCTTCCCGCTTTGCGAGATATCAAAAATACTTACCCCCAAGCAAAGCTAACATACTTATGTTCATCTTGGATAAAAGAGTTAGTCGAGCAAGTAAGTTATGTCGACGACGTTATAGTTTACGATGCTCCATTCTTAAAGAAATCATTCATTAAAAAAATACAATCAACAATAAAACTCTTCTTTGAAATTCGATCAAAAAAAATCGACGTTGTATTTATATTTCACAGGAATGCTTTATTTTCTCTATTCTGTTGGCTAGCCGGTATCAAACAACGATTAGGTTTCGAAAACAAATTATCGTTTTTATTAACTGATGAAGTAAATTTCGATTCAACTAAGTTTGAAGCAGAACGTTACCTCGATGTAATTGCAAAGTTTGGCATTAAATCGGCAGATGAGCCTGGTGAGTTCGAGCCTTCAGAATTAAATATAAAGTTGGTTAATGAAAAATTATTTAAATATTCATTAAAGGAGAACGATTCCTTGATTGGAATTATTCCAGGCGGAGGTGAAAATCCCGGAACATCTATGTCTATAAAGAGATGGTATCCTGAAAATTATTCTGATTTGTGTGGACAGATATTGGCAAATGGCGATTATAAAATTATACTCGTAGGCAGCACCAGCGATAAAGACTTGTGCGAAGGTATCAGAGGAAATGCAAAGTTTTATAAAGATAGAATAATCAATTTAGCAGGTGAATTTTCATTAGGTGAATTACCCGCATTATTGAAAAGATGCAATTTAGTAATCGGGGTTGATACAGGACCTGCCCATATTGCCAATGCGGTAGGTGTGAAGACTTTATTTTTGTTTGGACCATCAGATCCTCGTTTGGTAGCACCGAAAAACAGTAAATCACTTTATATTTGGAAGCAGGTCGAATGCTGCCCTTGTTATACTCCGGATACGGTTATTCAAAAGAAAAACTTTGTTGGCAATATTTTCGTTTGTCGAACCGGTACACACGAATGCATGAAAAACATCTTGGTTGATGAAGTGTATCTAAGTTTTAGATATCTTCAAGATAAAAATAATAACTGAAGTTACGCAGAATTGACTTTTTGTCATGTTGAGCGAAGCGAAACATCTAAAAATAGCCTGAATTTGAGGTTTCAGATTCTTCACTTCGTTCAGAATGACTCTTTTGCGTAACTTCAGATAATAATTAAAATTCTTTGTATATTTCGGCATTAATATGCGTAATTCGAAAGCCATAATATTATTCACACAAAATGTAAGGTTATCCCGCGGCAATCCAAAAGTACCTTACACTGCGATCTCCTGGGAAGACATCGATTTGCTTTTTTCAGCAATGCTCGGCGATCTTTTGGAAATACTGACCCAATTGCCCCTAGTGAATGTATTTCTTGTTACTAGTAAAACTGAACTTCAAGACGATTTTCTTTTTGCCTTTCATAACAGGGTAAACTTGCTCTATACAACCGAGAAAAATTATAATCGGCGTGTGGCTTTCGCAATCGCAACTGTTTTTAATGAAGGATACAACAAAGTAATCGCTTATTTCGACAATTATCCTTTGTTCAAAGACAATTTCGTCAATCGGGTATTCTCTCAGCTAAATTACGAAGACGATTGCATAGTATGTTCAGCGACTGATAAAGGAAATTGCAACTTGATAGCTATGAAGAATAATTATTCTAGTTGGTTCGATGGCGTAACTGATGAACAATTTATTAACATGGATCATCTGATTAAAAAAGCATGCGAAAATAAACTTGTTATCTTCAATACTCATAATCTTCCGACTATCGTCAATGGTTATGATTTACAAAATTTAAAAAATGATATACAAGCACAGATGACTTTCGGAATAGACTACCCCAAAAAAACACATCAAATGTTTAACTATCTTGATAAAAAATTAAAAAATCGGAAACCTAAAGATGAAGCTTGGGATCTTCGGCGGTACATTTAATCCGCCGCATTTAGGACATTTAATCGTTGCTGAAAGTGTACGAGAACAGTTAAAATTAGACCGGCTGTTTTTTGTACCATCATATTCGCCACCTCACAAATTTAATTTACAAATTGCCCTGCCAAGGCAACGGTTCGAGATGGTTGAACTTTCTCTAAATAATAATAAATATTTTTCAGTCTCCGATATTGAAATAAAACGAGAAGGGAAATCATATTCCATTGATACTATTCATTCAATGAGCTTATCCTTTCCACGATCACAAATATATTTTATAATCGGGATGGATAATTTAATTGATTTTCCACAGTGGAAATTACCCAACGAAATTATCTCGAAAGTAGAACTAATAGTGATGAATAGGCCCGGCTACGATCGTGAAGTTAAAAACGAATTTAGCCGTTATGCTAATTTTATTAAAGTTCCGAATTTAGATATATCATCAAGCGATATTCGCCGGCGTGTTAAAATGGAACGTTCGATTCGATATCTCGTCAACGAAGAAGTCGAAAAATATATTATCAGGAAAGGCTTGTACAAGCTATAGTTATGGAAACAGGAAAAAATGAATGGATTTTAATCGTTGAGGATGACCAGGAAATTTCCTCGCTCCTCGAAGCAATTCTATGCGGTGTTGGATACAAGATCGTCGTTGCAAACGATGGTGAGGAAGCCGAAAATCTATATAGATCGCACCAACCACCGTTTAATCTTGTGCTAAGCGATTTAGGACTTCCGAAGCTTGGGGGAGTTGAGTTGTTTGAAAAACTAATTGTTTACGATCCGAAAATTAAATTTATTGCTTCAAGCGGATATAGTGATTCAGTTTTTGCCGGCGAATTGAAATCTAAAGGCGTTAAAGAGTTTATTGCAAAACCGTATCTGCCTGAAAATCTTTTCCATACAATCCGCAGAATCTTAGATACCGATTAAAATAAATGAGCGACATTTATCAACATCGCGGCGAAACTATTTATCTGGTTCTAATCTATCATCAGCATCAACCGATATATATTGATTACGAAAAAGATCATCTGGTCGCTCCGTGGGTTCGAACCCATTCAACAAAAGATTATTATCGTATGCCTGCGATGGTGCAAAAATATCCTAATGTTCATTGCACGATGAATCTCACACCCTCACTCTTAAAGCAAATTGAAGAATATTATCTTCGTCGGCTAAAACCAAATATCAATCGTAAGACCGATGTTCTTTTCGATTTATTGATTAAACCGGCAGAGAAATTTACTCGGAAGGATATCCACAACTTATATAAAACTGCGTGGAGTGCATTAAGCGTTAACGAAGTTGTAAGAAAGAGATTCCCTGAATTCGATTTACTCCATTCCGAATTTACACAAGCGCTGAAAAATAACTTCGAGCTTAACAATCGCAAAAAGCTTCGGGAACTCAAATTCTGGTTCCCACTTGCAAACTTTGATCTTGATTTTCTTGAAGCACCTATGAAGTTAACAGATGGAACGATAATAGATATCAGTGATATAGTTGAACGTAAAGCTGACCATAAATACTACTTACGCAAACCAGTAACCGAAGCCGATTGCCAGCGATTAGCAGTAGTAACTTACAAATTGATGTCGAATATAATTCCAATCCATAAAAAATTAGCGTACGACTCAAAAACTAATACCGGGCAAATCGAACTAATTACTACACCGTTCAATCACCCGATTATTCCTTTGATCTGCAATTCGGATGTCGGTAAAGTATGTATGCCTCATCATCAATTTCCCAAAAAATTTTCGTATCCTGATGATGCAAAAGAACAGGTGAAACAGGCGATCAAGTTTTATAAAGAAAAATTTGGAACACTACCTATAGGACTTTGGCCCTCGGAAGGTTCAGTGAGCGAAGAAGCTCTCGAAATATTTTTAAGTTGCGGCATTAAGTGGGTTGCGACTGATATGCAAATTTTACGGAAATCTTCGAATGATCACTCATCACATCTTACACCGTATAAATATAAAGATTCTGACGGAGCGATATTTTTCCGTGATACCGAATTATCGGACAGGGTAAGTTTTAAATATCAGTATTTAGAGGGCGAAGAAGCGGCTGATGATTTTATAAAATATGTGCTTACACAGGGACATCGCGAAAAAAAACGTGAACGAATTTTAACTGTGATTATGGACGGGGAGAATGCTTGGGAATGGTTCCACCGCGATTATGAGGGAAAAGAATTTTTGAATGCCCTTTATCGTAAGTTAGAAAAATTATTCCATACACGACAGATAGTTACAGTAACACCTGCTGAATTAATTTACGGTAATCCAAAGCGAAATATTCCTCCCCATCCTATCGAAGGTTTACCAAAGTTGCCGCATCTTGCGCCGGGTTCCTGGATTCAGGGCGATTTCAGTAAATGGGTAGGGAGTAAAGAAAAAAATCAAGAATGGGAACTGCTGCTGCAAGTCCGCTCGGATTTAGAGAAACATAAAGTGCCTCACTGTGATTCTAAGAAATTAAAACTTAAATCGAAATTATGGTATGCTAATCAAGCGTGGCACGAAATGTACGCCGCCGAAGGTTCAGATTGGTTCTGGTGGGCAGGTGAGAATCAGGAATCGCCATCGAATAAAAAACCTTTTGATGAATTATTTTTGCAACGGATCGAAAGAGTTTATACAAATGCGAATAAAGCCGGATATAAATTACAGTTACCCAATTTTCCTAAGACTCAAGCAACGACAACTATCATAAAGCGTCCTGTTACAAAAATAAAAACAATGCAAACAGGTAGGAAGATGGTACGGGTTATTTTTTTGTGCGACGCACGCAAAGTTAGTGTTAAAGAATCGATTTATATTGCAGGGAACGTGGAGGAATTAGGCGAATGGAATCCCAACTCAGTGAAAATGTACGACGACGCTACACACGGCGACATAAAAGCAAAAGACGGTATTTGGGCATTGGAAGTTCAACTACCTGAAGGGAAAGAAATTTCTTATAAATATACAAACAGCGGCAAACCGGGTGTGTGGAGCAGCTCTGAAGAATTTCCCGCACACAATCGCACCGCTATTATTAATGCAGACAATGAAAACAAACATATTGTTAAAGATTTATTTGGTAAATTATAAAGGAAATGATTAGATGAAATTTCACACCGAATACCTTTGGATGAACACAAAAAAACAGAGAGATTATATCAACATAACAAACGATGTTGAAGAAATTTTACAACGCAGCGGAATTAAAGAAGGAATGATATTAGTATCGGCGATGCACATTACGGCTGGTGTGTATATCAACGACGCAGAGTCGGGTTTGATTCAAGATATCGATGAGTGGCTTGAAAAATTGGCGCCGTTCAATCGCGAATACAGGCACCATCGGACGGGCGAAACTAACGGCGATGCACATCTGAAAAGTTTGCTGATTCATCACGAGGTCATCGTTCCTGTTACAAATGGTCGTTTCGATTTTGGACCCTGGCAGCAGATATATTATGCCGAATTCGATGGACTACGTCGAAAAAGGGTAATCGTCAAAGCGATGGGCGAATAGTGTTTGCAAAAGTTTTCTGATTAGTTTATATTAATTTAGAAAAAATGAAAGAAAAAAAATGAAATTTAAACTCATATTTATCATATCCCTATCCTTCCTGATATATATAAATTTATACGGTCAAATAATATCACCAAAACATAATTTACAATTGAATGTGGATTTAACACGTTTTTTTGGCGACGAATCGAATGTACTTTTTGAAACTTATTATAGCTTCCGTACCGATGAGCTGTCATATAAATCCAACGACGGGGTGTTTAGCGGTGGTATAAATATATCCGTGGGAATAAAGCAAGGCGAAAGTGTTGTTGAAACAGACCACTGGACTGTCCCAAGTAATGCGACCGATTCATCTATATTAACGATTGGTAAAACCCTCGTTGGTGTAAGGAAATATTTTTTGAAACCGGGCGAATATGATTTTAAAATTATTGCAATCGATCTCAATGATAAATCGCGGGTTGACAGTTTACAGTTCCCGATAAATATTTCTCTTTTCCCCACTGATAGGGAAGCAATCAGCGATATCCAAATCTGTTCGTCAATTAAACAAATACCGAAAGATGAGAACAACATATTTTATAAAAATACTTTAGAGGTAATTCCGAATGCGAGTCTCCTTTTCGGTCCCGGTTTACCAATTCTATATTATTATCTTGAAGGTTACAATCTCCTTCAGAAAGATTCATCCGAAGAATACATGCTGAAAACATCAGTATTAGATGCCACGGGCAAGGAAATAATTACGCACGAGAAAAACAAGAAGCGTGTTAACAATTCCAGTGTCGAGGTTGGCACAATAAATACTACATCACTTAAAGGCGGAACTTACAATCTTAAAATTTCGATAAGCGATACGGTTAAACGAACAGCAGCAGTTTCTATGAAGCGATTTTTTATTTATAAACCCGGTCAGATCGATTCGCTGGGTACATTATCTTCCGGTGGGATGGTCAGCAGCGAATATGCTTTGATGGCCGATAATGATGTCCAAGAAGAATACGAATTGCTTTCATATATTATTACCGATGCCGAAAAAAAACAATTTGGAAAATTGACCGAATTAGATGCAAAGAGAAAGTTCTTGTATGATTTTTGGAAGCGTCGCGATATCAATCCTTCTACTACGATAAATGAATTCAAGGAGGAATATATGAAGCGTGTGGCATTTGTTAAGCAAACTTATTCAGCTTCATTCAAGAAAGGTTGGAAAACAGATCGTGGCAGAGTTTATATTGTTTATGGACCGCCAGATGATGTAGAACGTTATCCGAGTTCTTATGACGCTGAACCTTATGAGATATGGAATTACAATTCAATTCAAAATGGTGTAATTTTTATTTTTGTCGATCGCGCTGGACAGGGAGATTACCGCCTTGCTCACTCGAACCATCGGAACGAATTGCAAGACGAAAATTGGTACAATCAAATTAAGAAAGCAAGATAGTTGAATGAATGAAAAATCAGATAGAATATCTTTTATTTAGATTCTTTCGTTTCATTATTCTAAATCTTTCTTTAAAGAATGCACAACAGTTAGGTTTAAAATTAGCTAATATTTTTTTTATAATTTTAACACGCCGCAAACAAATTGCTGCCGATAATTTAAGGCAGGCTTTTCCTGAAAAATCCGATAAGGAAATTTTAAGAATCGCAAAAAACGCATTCCAAAATTTTGGAATTACAATAGTTGAATTATTATGGTTCCCCCGCCTTACTCCTGAAATCCTCGATAATCTTATAAAGTATAAGAACTTAGAATTAATGATGAACCGTTATAAGGAAGGGAAGGGAGTGATAATGCTTTCGGGACACTTCGGAAATTGGGAACTGCTGGCTTTTGCTACCGGTTTTATATCCAAAATTTCTATGATTATGATTGCCAAAACCCAAACTAATTTGTTGGTGGATAAGATAATTAATGAGCACCGGACATTGTTTGGAAACAAAGTAGTTCCAATGGAAGTAGCAGTGCGCGAAGTCTTGAGCTCTTTAAATAAAGGTGGTATTGTGGCGATGATTGCAGATCAAAGCGCCCCCAAAGAGAGTCTCTTTGTGAATTTTTTCGGAAAAAAGGTTGCTACATTTCAAGGACCTGCGGTGTTCGGTTTACGCACCGGCGCTGCAATGCAAATGGGAATAATTATACGTAAACCGGATTTTACTTATGAAGTTATAATCGAAGAAATTCAAACTTCCGACCTGACCGAATACAACGAAGCCAATGTGTACGAACTGACCCAAAGGCATACCGCAGTTCTGGAAAAATATATCCGCTTATATCCCGAACAATGGATGTGGACACATAGGCGTTGGAAAAATATTAAATGAATATCAGCGGGAAGATACTGATTTTTCAAACTGCATTTATCGGTGATGTGATTTTAACCTTATCGATGGTTCAGCTTCTTAAAAAAAGATATCCGATAGTCGAAATCGATTTTGTTGCAACCAAGCGAGCATCCGATGTTTTGCAAAATCATCCGGATATTAATGAAATTATAATTTATGATAAATATGGAGATGATAAAGGTCGTAAAGGTTTCAAAAGGTTAACAAATTTATTGAAATCGAAAAAATATGATGCTGCTATTGTTCCGCATCGATCGATACGAAGTGCCCTCCTGATTTATTTATCTAAAATAAAAACGAGAATAGGATTTAATAGGAGTGCGGGCAGGATATTATTTACTCATATCGTAAAGTATCGTTACGATTTACATGAGGCAGAACGGAACATCTCACTTCTAAAACCATTATTAATTGAAACCCAGAAAAAGGAATTGCCGCGACTTTATCCGAGTATAGCTGATAAAAAAGTCGTAGATAAAATCTTATTTGAAGAAGAAATCTTGGATACGAACCGTCTAATCGGTATTGCACCCGGTTCGGTTTGGAATACAAAGCGTTGGACGAAAGAAGGTTATCTTCAGTTAGTGCGGAAATTACTTTCAGAAAAATATGTCGTTTGCTTGCTCGGTGGGAAAGAAGATGTAAAACTTTGCAACGAAATTATTAATAACACGTCTATCGGAGGTGTAATCAACTTAGCGGGTAAACTTACTCTGCTTCAATCTGCTGAATTAATTCGCCGCTGTCGTGTGTTAATTACTAACGACAGTTCACCTGTTCATCTTGCGGCGGCAGTTGATATTCCGGTTGTTGCGATATTCGGTGCAACGGTACCCGCTTTCGGTTTCGGACCGTTCAGCGAGGGGAGCATTGTAGTTGAAATTAATGATTTAAAATGCCGCCCCTGCGCCATACACGGCGGCAATATATGCCCGATTGGGACTTTCGATTGTATGAAAAGAATAACACACGAGATGGTTTTTGAGAAGGTTATGAGTGCGTTTAATAGGAAGTTGGGAAGATGATCAGGTAAAAGGTTGATTATTCTTGAATGTTGATTTTATTTTGTTATATTTGAACATTGTAATCATATAAAGAGAACGCGAATTAGTGTCCTACAGAATTAGTGAACAAAAAACTCGTTACAGCTTAATCGATCCCCAGCTTAAAAAAGCCGGATGCCTGTCCGCCGAAGTGTTATTCACGATGGTGGAGAATCTTTCTGACCGAACACAGGTGAGTTTTGAAATCTCTGTGACAGGATATGACACCACGTATGAGACTGTTGCATGCAAAGCGTTCGATGAGTTTATACTTGAGCATAACTATGACGCCGACCAATCCAGATTTTTACGTGCTGTGCAGACTGTTTTCCTACAGCGAAGAAAATTAGAGCTTGCCGATTTGTATGAGGAACCATTTACTAATTTTGGCGTGAATGCAATTGAAAAACTATTTGGGGAGAGCGAGATTGCAGATTTACTTGAATTGACTAAGGGGTTTATGATATAAACAAAAGAAAGAATATTTATATGCAGAAATTGAAAATTATAACAGATGATCCATCGTTTACCAGTGGTATTTATAAAAAAGAAGAAGATGCTTTTAACCATGAGGCTTTCGCACAGACAGTTTTCAGGGTAGTACAGGATAACGACCCACCTCTCACTGTAGGCTTATTTGGTGGTTGGGGTGTTGGTAAAACATCGATAGTAAATTTACTAAAATCAAAGTGCAAGGGTAATGGCCATAGCTTCATATATTTCAATGCTTGGCAATACTCTGGAGATTCATTTCGCAGACAGTTTCTTCTTACTGTTGCTGGTTCAGAAGATATCATTACAGAAGAATCTGAAAGACAAACTGCCGGCGAAAGGTTACAAAAATTGAGCTACAAAGATATTAAGGCTAAAAAGAAAGAAACCTTTCACTGGTCAAAAGCTGGATTCAAAAATCTAGGGATCTTCCTGTTGACAGTAGCGATTGGCATATTGTTTATTATTTGGGGTGGTTGGACAACGCATATTGCTTCACTTGGTGCAGGAATCTTCATATTAGTAGCCAGCATCATTGCAATAATTTACCAACGCCTTGAACAAATCATTCGCGTTGATGTAGAAACTATTGTTGATCCACAGTTAATCTTTCCAGAACAGTTCACTGAAGAATTTCATGGAATGATTACTAAGGCAATGAAGAAAAATGGTAGCAAGAAAATCATAATTGTTATTGATGATCTCGATCGATGCGATATCGACACAATAAAAGATGTTTTAGTATCATTGAAAAATTTCCTTGGCAATAACCAGTGCTTTTTTATCATTCCAATGGATGATTCTTCTGTGGTTCAGATGTTCAAGGGCAAGAATACTAATTTTGGTTATGAGCAGCTTAGAAAGTATTTCACCGTTTCGCTGCGTATTCCTGCCTTTCATCAAGAGGACTTGCTTCATTTTGCACGGGAAGTGTCCGCAAAATACGAGATCCCCACGAGCATTGTATATATTGCAGCTGTAGGTTATTGCCGTGATGCAAGGAAGATCAAACATTTCCTGAATATGTTTCAGCTCAAATATGCTCTCGCAGAGGAACGTGCAAAAGCTGGATACTTAGGTGATTTAAGTCTTGAAGGTGTTATCGACCAATTAGCGAAACTTGTAGTTTTGGAATATCAATTCCCAGAATTCTTCCAGTTCATTTCGTTAAATCCTGAAACTATTGATACATTCGATCAGGCCGCGAGAGACTTAGAGCCAGTTGAGCTTGCGAAAATGACGTGGAAAGAATTCGGTGAAGGTTACACGGGAATTGATGATCTCTGGCGCAACCAACCAGGGCTTCGCCAGTTTCTCCGTGCTACAGACAACGTTCAGCTGAACAATTTTGAGTTATTATCAAAACTCAAAACATCAAATCAAGAATTTACGCTTGGTGAATTTGGTATTCGGTTGCGTAAATGGATTGAACAAGGAATCGATTTTGAGTATGACATACATTTAACTGCTGAGTACCTTAGCTCTAATGGTAGATCAATAGTTGACGCACTTTCCACATGGTTAAATCCTGATGTGCCACCTGTGGCCAAGCGTGCTTATATAAGTGCGAAACGTATACTCGGTATGAAGATGCTTCAAAAGGAAATTCAAGCTGATCTTGCTAGAAGTACTATATCCATCGTTTTACACCCGAAAATTGCGATGACTATATCTGTACAAGATGCAGTTATCTTACTAGACAATCTTGATTTAACCGGACAGTTTCAACAAAGTACTTTCGTTAAGAAGATGATTCAGGAAATTTTTGTCATAGATAGATATGAACCAGAGTATTGGCGACTGATAGGTCATAAGGCAATTAAGAAAATACTTAGTATGCATAGGGAAGCTGTACAAAACATAGACCTTGTTGTACAGAAGTGGTTATCAACCTTGAAGACTGTACCAGAAAAGGAATTATTTGTCTACGGTATAAGTCAAGTTCAGTTGTCAAAGGATGAGAGAACAGGATTGGGATTGATCTTCCCTTCAAATGATTTACTTACTTCTCTTGCAGCATCAATTTCCACAGAAAGTGTTGAGTTGAACAAAGCGATCTTTGCACTGTTAACTGACGAGAAGAATCCAGAAAGTTTTTCAGAAAAACAAATAGGTTTGGGCAAAAAGCTCTCTGTGGTATTTAGTGAGAGCATAGTAGATGATAAGATGTCTTCGACCTTACTTTTCACTTGTGAGGCAATACGTGAAATGCCTGATTGGCTTGACGCTGAAAGTGCAAATACTGTCAGTTCATTAATTATTAATCAATATAAAAAATACACTGCAAACAGTGAGCTTGAACAAGCACTATTAGAAACTTTGCTTCTTTGCTATCCTTCACTTAAGGATGTTGCTCAGACGAAGAAAGTCAAAGACAGTTACGATTCCTTTGCCGATCTATTGCCACCCGATAGATTTGAAACCCATATCGAAAGAATATTACTTGGACCGTTCGACGAGACAAGTATTTTGGAGGTGCTAATACCTGAAAGTTTGAATCGAAGAATATCGTCAATTGAAAGGGAAATTGAATCTCCCGATGACACAATTATAGGCAACGCTAGATTATGCCGCAAGTACAAACAATATATTGGCGAAGAAAAGTATAACGAACTGCTCTCAAAACTCTTCAATCTAAAAGATGCTAATGCGATAGAGGGTTGGAGTCCATTCATGGTAGAGGAAATTACACAATCAAACGATGAGCGGGTAAATTCGTTACTTGACAGTACTGTGTCATCTTTAAAGAATTCGTCTCTGCCAAAAGCAGCACGCGAGCATTATGGCAAACTTCTGATAAAAATTCTTTATGATGAAATAACAGTGAGCAGAGGTAAATCCTATTATGAAATGCTGTTCGTATTATTAGGGGATGACGACCTTGTAAATGTAGGTTTTGTTGTGGATAGCTTCGATTCACTTCATAGCAGATTCGGGGATGAAGTACCTGAACAAAACATTGATGATGAGGTTAGAAAACTTTTAGCAAAACAGAATCTTGGTTCATATTCAGGCACAGTAAACATTTATCTTGGCTATCAATCATCAATTACACTAGATTCGTGTCATGAGATAGTTAGTAAAACCATTGCTGAGCTTCCAAATGATTTACTTAATGTAGACCATAGGTATCAACTCCTTCATCTGTTAGGAGGGATAAGTAACGCTGGAGAACGTGCGAGAGATATTTCAGAGGTGTTGTTTAAGTATAAGGAAACCGGAAGCGTTAATGAACTCAAGACTAAGGCATATGAGATATATGAGCACCTTACTCGTAACGACATAGTTGCTGTGTATCTACCTCCAGCCAAGTCCGAACCTGCAGAATCAACAGCAATCAAAGAAGAGAAAAATGTTAACTGATCCACAACTCAAATCTAAAGTCGACGCTCTCTGGGACAAATTCTGGTCCGGGGGCAAATTGTGTGCGGGGTTGTCGACCCCTCCCGCCACAATGCGGCGGGATTTCGCAAAAAGCGCTCAACTATCGTCCCACTTCGCATGGGGGATGGTTGTCCGCACCTGTCCAAGCTCTAACTTTTCCCCTTGTGAAGTGGAACATCCCGTTGAAAGCGGGAGTGGAAAACACAAAAGGGGTCGAAGTGATTTTATGACTGAGATATTTAATAAAAAAGAGATGAAGGAGAGAAGACAATCTCTTCGTAATCAAGCTACTTTAACTGAAGTACGTTTATGGGATCGCTTACGGAAAAAGCAAATTTTAGGTGTTCGCTTTCGAAGGCAATTCAGCATAGGAAACTATATCGTGGATTTCTATTCACCTCAGATTAAACTTGCTATCGAGATAAACGGCAAAAGCCATGACACTGAAACAAAACGTGAATACGATTTAAATAGAGATGAAAATATCAAGCAACTTGGAATTAATATAATCAGATTTCGAAACCACGAAGTGCTGGACGAAATTGATAATGTTGTACGAAAAATTGAAGATGCCATAAAAACATTCCCCCTTAAAAAGGGGGAAACGAAGGGG
>JASEGV010000019.1 GCA_030017895.1 Bacteroidota bacterium
CTTTGATAAACACGATGGTATATACACAAGATACACAACAGCGTGCATGGTTGTTACAATTTGCGAGCGATAAAGCACAAGAGTGGCAGATGAAGCGAGCCGAAGCAGAATCGATTGCCACAAAACTTGGTATGCCGATTCGGCAAACATATACCGATGGAGTAACGATTGAGCTTCAGCGATTTGAAGCAGGAATGCCAATTTACTACATGACGCACAATCTTAGTGCAGCACGAACAATTTCTACGAATAAAGTGTGGCCAAGTGGTGGATATGGTTTTTCATTAACCGGAAGTACCGATACACTTGGAATTTGGGATGCAGGCCGTGTAAGACTTGAGCATCAAGAATTTGCAACGAATCGTGTTACGCAAGTTGATGGAGCAACTACTAATAGTAACCATGCAACGCACGCGGGCTCGGGTTGTTCTGTTCTTTCGATTTAAACACACCCGACGAACGTAACAAACTGAAAAGTTCTTGCTACGATAAAGGACTGATTATACTCGGTTGTGGAGAGCGCTCGATGCGCTTCAGACCGCCACTGAATATTTCAAGGTCTGAAATCGATTTAGGAATTTCAATCATCAAAGGAGCGTTGGAAGAGTTGTAAGATAAAAGTTGCGGTATATTGAAGCCGATTCCTCAGACTGGGGAATCGGCTTTTGTATATGTCGGAACGCCCGCCTGAACGGCTTGCCCCGTAGGACGGGGCGAGTCGGGCAGGCCTGTTCCGACCTTTTTGTTTTTAACCACCAATTTGCATGGATTCTTGGGTCAGATAGCAATCAATATTAGTGAATATAGCTTGTTTTATGGGTGTTTCAAATTTTTTGCAATTATTTTTAATAAAACTTGCCAAATAATAAAAAAAAACATTATATTAACACAGCATCCGAATAAGCGAAACTGAATGACCAAACAAGTAAAAATATTATTTCTAACTTTGCTTTTCCTCTTGGGTGGAATTGCATTGCAATTTACGTCTTGTAGGAAAACACCCACAGAACCGTCTCAGCCTGGAATTTCCCTGGAAGCCGAAGATGTTGCCGTTACTGAAGTTTGGCTCAGAGTACGCACCCAAGCCCAAAGCGGCAGGCTCACACTATTTCGCAATGACAGTATTATTGTAACAATCCCCGACTCTCTGCTCGGAGTTTATCCCGCCAACGGCGGGACTCTTCGCTCTGGGCTTGACACGCTCATAGTTGACGAAGGACTCCTCCCTAAGCACACTTACACATACAAACTCACTCGTACATTGCCGTTTGGACTTTCTGAGAGCACACGGCTTACAGTAACGACGATGGATACAACTTCACATAACTTTACTTGGGAGATTGATACGCTCGGCGATGGTGCGAGTAGTGTGCTTTATGATGTTGCAATTATAAATGATACTCTTGCCTATGCGGTTGGAGAAATATATAAGAGAGATTCGACTGGACAGTTTGAGGTTGATCCGTATAATGTAGCGAAATGGGACGGTAAGAAATGGCATTTATTAAAAGTTTCATTTAGAGATTATGGAAACCCAACAGTATGGCCCGGTGTGCTAAAAGCTGTATATGGATTTTCGGCTGATAATATTTATGTAGCATCATCGGCAAATTTATTAAAATGGAATGGAACAAGTTGGCAAGAAAAAGCATTTTTTATGACTGATATATCTTGGAATGGTAGAGTTAAAAAAATTTGGGGGTCAAGTGAAAATTATATGCATTTAGTTGGTGATAACGGTGCTATTTATTTTTTCAACGGCGTCAGTTGGCGGCGGTTGGAGAGCGGGACGGACGTGGATTTGACAGATATATGGGGGACACAAGATGAACAAGAGATATGGACGTGTGGATGGAACTGGCAAGGGGGAAGCGTCATCATACGGAAACATGGTAGTAGTTGGCAAACGGTCTGGAACGGACAAACGCCAACGCCGCCGTATCTTTACAAGGGCTCGATGAGCACACTGTGGAGTGCAGGGCGAACAGAATTTCTTATAGCATCTGGCGATCTATTTCGTCACAGTTTCCTTAACACATCTATCTTAAGATTCGAAATAGTTATTACACCTAGTGGATGGTATCGATTTAACTTCGGCAATTTCCCTTATCGTTTACGAGGCACTGCATCAAACAACATTATTGCAGTAGGAGACGGTGCAATGGTATGGCACTTCAACGGTCGAACATGGTTTAGATATGAGCAGCTTCGAAACGAGAATGACCGGTTATACGGTCTGGCAGTATTAGACAATTTAATTGTAGCAGTAGGTACTCGTTATGGTGAAGGTCCATTTCGCTATGCATTGGTAATAAGGGGAAGTAGGTGATTAAAAATAAGAGAAGAGAATAAACTGTTTGTTCGACTATGGTAACATTCTTTCAAGTTTTCTTAATTCACAATAGGGTATCTCTAAAAACTCAACAAAATGCAGTTCACCGAATTTTGTAGAAAAAAGTTTTTTTCGTATAATGGTAGAGAACATTGTAGGAAGATATTTTTTATGAAACACAAAGACAACCGACCTCGTTCTTTTTTTGACGAACACTTTCGTTTGGAAAAGTTGAGCCAGCAAAACGATCCGCTACATAAACTCAAAGAACGGATCCACTGGGAATTGTTTCGTCCCTTGTTGAATGAAACGCTTTACAAAGAAGCCAAAGGTCCTGGCGGCTGCCGTCCCTATGACTATGTGCTGATGTTCAAGATACTCATTTTACAACGTTACTATAATATTAGCGATGATAAGATGGAGTTCGCAATTTTAGACCGTCTTTCATTTATGCGTTTTTTGGGATTGACCATTTCCGACAAAGTTCCCGATGCTAAAACGATCTGGCTCTTTCGCGAACAACTAACAAAAGCCGGTGCGATAGAAAAACTGTTCGTGATTTTTAATGAATATCTCAACAACGAAGGGCTTGTTGCTCATGAAGGGAAGATGGTGGATGCTAGTTTTGTAGAAGTTCCTATTCAACGCAACACTCGTCAGGAGAACAAATACATTAAGAAGGGAAACATTCCCGAGCAGTGGAAAGAGAACCCACATAAGTTGGCACAAAAAGATACCGATGCTCGTTGGACGAAGAAAAACGGAAAAAATTATTATGGCTATAAAAATCATATTAAAGCCGATACAAAAAGCAAGTTGATAGATAGTTATGTGGTTACCAATGCCAGTGTGCACGATAGTCAAACAGTGGAGCAATTGATTTCAGAAAAAGATGCTGGACAACCCCTTCATGCCGACAGTGCCTATAGTGGCGAGCCAGTTGTCCAGGCGGTAGAAGAAAAAAAGATAATCAACCAGATTCAAGAAAAAGGATATCGCAATCATCCGCTTTCAGAAGAACAAAAAGAAAACAATCGTCATAAATCTAAAATACGCGCACGAGTTGAACACATCTTTGGCTTTGTAGAAAATAGTATGGGCGGCTTATGTATCCGAACTATCGGACTGACAAGAACTACGGCTGTCATAGGATTGATGAATCTTACGTACAACTTATTTCGGTACCTCCAGCTAACACAACTAAATTCGGGATAGCAGGGGATCAGTGTGCCCTATTGGGTCTCCAAATCGAAAAATGAGAAATAATCAACAAAAACGATGAAGCAATTAACAACGCAATGTCAACAAGGAAGTGTCCATAAAAAAAGTGGATAAAATTTTGCTTTTTAGAAAATTATTTAATATAATTCTATCAAACAATGGCATCGAAAAAGTAGTTTTTAGAGGTGCCCAATATTTATTTATAATAATTTAAGGAGAAAATAACATGAGTAATTTAAAAAGAAAAATGGTCTTTCTGATCGCTATTATCATTGCTCTGATGCTTTCGCCTATACCGATGAAATCACAAGAATTGTGCGGAGTCATTCCAGAAGAAGGGATGACATTTCAAAAAGCCGTGCCATATGCATCGTTACAAGAACTCTCAAGCTATCGCCCAGCGTGGACTCGACATATCAAATTATCCGTACACATCGTACGTTACTCTAATGGTAGTGGTGGAATTTCACAGAGCACAATCAATACCGCTGTACAGCAACTCAATTCAGCTTATTCAACTGCACAGATCGCATTCGAGATTGCGAATACTTATTATATCGATAATGATACTTACGCATATCTCGATAATGAGGCAGAAAGAATAGCACTTATGGCTATCAACGTGCAACCTGCTACTATCAATGTGTACTTTGTACCGGGTGCTGCCGGAATTTCTGGAGCTGCCTATCAACCGGGTATCAGATTGATTGTCGTGAATGCGTACGCAACCAATGGCACTACCTTTCCGCACGAGGTGGGACATAATTTATTTATCTTGCATACTCACGATGAAACATACGGGAAGGAAAGAATAACTCGCGTCGATATTCCCAATTGTACAGCCAATTGTAGTTCAGCGGGTGATCTTCTCTGCGATACACCGGCGGATCCGAATCTTTACGGTAATGTGAATGCAAATTGTCAATGGACGGGAAGCGGTACAGACCCTTGTGGTCATACGAACTACAATCCAGACACAAGAAATTACATGTCATATGCAGGTCAGTGTCGTAACCAGTTCAGTAGCCAGCAGATTGACCGGATGCACTATATGCTTAGCACTAACCCTACTATTCGCCCGCTAATCCAGGTATCTGTTTCTATGGCGAATAAGGTTGGTAACAACACCGTAACAGGGAGTACACTCTCAGTTAATACGTCGACTGTCAACTCGGGTAGCGATATAGTTCTGCTGGATGGAGACCAGTACAACGGAAAAACGAATCATGAACGGTTTTCCAATTATGCTGGTCCGCAGGGCACCGGCGATTATAAGCACAACGAGTGGAACGGCAATGCTACTGAGTTCAGATTGCTGGAGAATTTCACTGTCGATAGAACAACCGAAAATGGTCGCAAAAGAGACGCGAATTTCAAACATCTAAATCCAAATCAAGTTAGATCAGAGTTAATTGAGACAGGTGTAACAGGTAGCTTCGAATGGAAAGACCCTTGGTGGGTAGATGGAAGCGGTAACCAGCCAAATACATTTCGAAATATTACAACTATCCTTAATGAAGGCGTGTTCTTGAATCAAAGGATACAAGATGGGGTTTACTACACCGTCCGTGTGCCGCAGAGCCAGCCAATCGGCGGGTATAATGCTAACTTTGGCGTTTGGTCAGGCGAAGGCGCAACGCTTACTAATCCTACAAATCTAGAAAGTCCAGTCGTGTTTAATAGCACAGATGCGGTAGTGAAAGCTAATTATAAACTTCCAATGAAATCGAATCTATCAACTGCAATTACGGGAAACACACAAAGAAAATTAGTAGACTATGATGGTTTATGGTTAGCTTATGAGAGTGCAGGTAGAGTATGGGTTGCTAAATCAACAGATGGTGCGAATTCATGGATACCTGAAAGTTATATTGGTGAGGGAAGCAAACCTTCAATATCAGCGGGTGCAAGTGGTAGAGATATCACTTTCAATAAAAAGCAGGCTGATAATACCTATTCAGTTTTTTGGAGGCGTTTTGGAGTGCCCAATACTGATGTTGTGGGTTTAGGTTCTACAACAAGTGATGTGGAACCAAATCCAGTAGTAGGGGATATTTGTGTAGGATATTATCCAAACTATCCCACTCCGATTCCAATTTATAACGTGTATTTTTTCTGGAATAATACTAATGGAATAAGTTATCATACGAAAACTGTTATTGCTGCTTCTCATTCATACGAAAGTGGCGGAACTTTGACTAAACCAAATTCCCTACTCAGAAATCCAAGTCTCGCTATGCCATATTTAACGTATGACGATAATACAAAAATATATTTAAGAAAGTTTTGGAGCGATACAGCAACGTATCAAAGTGGATTCGGTGGCGAGGAAATCGTTCCTGCCAGCGACCGTGAAGACCTAGGCACATTGAATGATCGTGAAAGCCGCAAATCTCAAGTAACATCTTCTGGAGATATAGTTTGGGAAGTAGGTAACTATCTACCTTTTAGAGATGATCCTATTGACGCTAACAGCTTTCAATCTCTCGCACTGGCACCAGAGCCCGGTGACCCTCCACCATCACCGCCAAAGTCTGCAATATTTTATCAGAAACGAAACAGCAACGGCACATATGGTGCTGCAATATCATGGTCTGGGTCATTCAATTTTTATAACCCAACAATCGCATCATATAACGGCAATATAACTGTAATGTGGGAAACCGGTGTAAATATGTATCGTGTCAGCTCGCCCAATTTAGGCATCGGAAACGCTGTTATTACTGCTGGAGTAAATCCAAACCTTGCTTCTGATCAATTAAAATACGCTTATTTAACAAGCTCAGCACCGTTGTTTAATTTAAACGTCCAACCCGAACAAGCAGTCGGACCGATTCCGCTTGATAGCTGCGAAATAGTTGTGTGCGAGGATGATCCGGGTAATGTTTATGATGTAACGACATCGAGAAGCGGTATAATTTGGTCGGTTAGCGACAGCACACGCTTTGAAGTTATCATAGGACAACCAAAATTATTTGCTGCCAATGGCTCTGTTGCACGTGTCCCATTTGAAGAAATAGCAGGTAGTGCCGATGTAACAAGTATAGATAACCTTGTCGATTTACTAAAAACAAAACCGTTTAAAATTACAAGAGATAGTATAAGAGTCGGAGGCGAGATTATTGTAAGGAATCCTAATGGTTTAATAATACCTGGTACTCCCTACGGTAAAGTGAAATTTGAATTAGTAGATGCAACGACAGGAAATGTTTTGATGCGAATCGGGAACGAGATGACTTTTGAACAATCGAGTAAAATACGGTTTAACAACAAATCACCGGTAAAAAATTTAGCTGGAAGAACCGTTTACATTCGACCTCGCTTTGTTGGTTTCCCGAAGAAAAATTTATCGGGGACAATAGTAAATAATTATTACATTAAAAATATTGTTCCGAGTTCGCAAGCAATCTCAAAATCAAACACTAATGAAGAAGTAAAAAATATGCCGGTAGATTTTGGTCTGTCTCAAAACCATCCCAACCCGTTTAATCCAACGACACAAATAAGCTATGCGCTTCCTGATCCGGGTTATATTACACTCAAAATTTACGATGTCCTCGGTCGCGAAGTGGCAACTCTTGTTGATGAGTTTAAAGATGGTGGTTATTATGAAGCAACTTGGGATGCAACAAATATTCCAAGCGGCGTATTTTTCTACCGAATGCAGACTGGTTCGTTTAGTGAAACCAAGAAACTTATTTTGATGCGGTAATATCTTGTATGTCGAAATGCCATTTCGACTTACATAGTCCCGATTTATGAACAATCTTTCGTTAGGTAAAAATCGGAAGATTTACAGAGCCGGTTTCTCAGCGTGGGAAGTCGGCTCTTTTTTGTTAGTGCAGCGTAGGTCGGATTTTGTTTACATCCGACTTACTAAACCCCTCCTTTTGAATTTTAGTAGGTAAATATTATATTAAATGAAAAATTTATAAACAATTTGGGTATAAATATGAAAACAAAATTTGTTTTAATCGGATTACTATTCTTATTCACTCAAGCATTTCCATGCACAAGCATTTTGGTAACGAAGGGGGCATCGACCGACGGGTCAACGATGATAACTTATGCTGCCGATTCGCACCAGCTATATGGCGAATTGTATCATTGGCCCGCTGCTAAATATCCGGAAGGAACTATGTTGGATGTTTACGAGTGGGATACAGGAAAATATTTAGGAAAAATTAAACAAGCACGAGAAACTTATTCAGTCATCGGGAATATGAACGAACACCAGCTAACAATCAGCGAAACAACTTATGGAGGACGCGATGAGTTAGTTGATAAAACTGCAATTGTAGATTACGGGACGCTGATTTATGTAACACTGCAACGTGCAAAAACTGCACGCGAAGCAATTAAGTTAATGGGCGAGTTAGTTGCTGAATACGGCTACTACAGCTCAGGTGAATCAATGTCTATCGCCGACCCAAATGAAGTTTGGATTTTAGAAATTATCGGAAAAGGCGAAGGGAACAAAGGAGCCGTTTGGGTTGCACAAAGAATTCCTGACGGATATATTTCTGCTCACGCAAATCAAGCCCGTATTACAACCTTCCCTCTAAACGATCCAAACAATTGTATCTATTCACCCGATGCAATTTCGTTTGCACGCTCAAAGGGATATTTTACAGGGCAAGATAAAGATTTTAGTTTTTCTGATACTTATGCACCTTTGGCTTACAACTCGATTCGATTCTGCGAGGGAAGAGTCTGGTCGGTTTTCAGAAGAACGAATAAGAACATGGGAAAATATATTTCGTACATCAAAGGTGAATCGCTTGAACGAATGCCATTGTGGATCAAGCCAGACAAAAAATTATCGGTTCATGATGTAATGGAGTTGATGCGCGACCATTTCGAAGGGACTGAATTTGATATGACAAAAGATGTTGGCGCCGGTCCTTATGCCTGCCCATATCGATGGCGTCCTTTAACTTGGAAGTACGAAGGTGAAACTTACTTGAATGAACGCGCAATCTCCACACAACAAAGCGCCTGGGTTTTTGTAACTCAATCACGATCGTGGCTGCCTAATCCAATCGGTGGTGTGTTATGGTTCGGTATCGATGATTCTTATTCTACTGTTTATGTTCCGATGTATTGCGGTATTAAAAAAATTCCTCATAACTATGCAGTTGGAACGGGTTCGTTCACCGAGTTTACTTGGGAATCGGCTTTCTGGGTTTTCAATTTTGTTGCAAATTATTCTTACTCGCGTTACAGCGATATGATAAAAGATATTCAAATTGTTCAGCGGGAATTGGAAGGAAAATTTTTAGCCGATCAACCGTCAATAGAAAAAACAGCAGAAACACTCTACAAAACTTCACCCGAAAAAGCGAGAGATTATTTAACCGACTACACACTTGAAAAGGCAAAAACTACAGTTGAACGTTGGAAAAAATTAGGGGAGTTTTTAATATTTAAGTATTTAGATGGAAATATGAAGAACGAATACAACAAGCCAACACATCCCGGATATTCAGATACGTGGAAAAAAAATGTAGTTACCGATGCTGGCAATACGTTGAAAATGAAAAAACTTCCCGGCGAAATAGAGAGAGATTACCAGAAATTAATTTCTACCGGCGATAAACTTCTGAAAGAAAAAAAATATGCAGATGCAAAAAAATCGTTTGCTGATGCACTAAAAGTAAAACCGAACGAAGAATATCCTAACGAAAAAATTGCACAAATAGATAAATTAATGAAAGAACTTGAAGTATTGCACGATAAACACATAGGAATAAAAAATTAAAAATTAAAATTTAAAATTCAGAGTGGATAAGTTTATAATAAAAAGTGGTAATAAACTCAACGGTGAGGTAGATATTAGCGGTGCGAAAAATGCTGCATTGGCTTTGATGCCTGCAGCATTACTCGCGAACGGCGAATACGTATTCACCAACATGCCCGACTTGCGCGACATAAAAACAATGGCGGCGTTGTTAAGCGGACTGGGTGTAGCAACAAAACGTCGCGGGCATCGGATGGTAATCGATACAGCCGGAGTGAACAAATACGAAGCCCCATACGAGTTGGTGAAGAAAATGCGAGCATCGATTTATGTTTTTGGTCCGCTTCTTTCGCGATACGGTTATGCAAAAGTTTCGATGCCCGGCGGTTGTGCATGGGGCCCGCGTCCGATCAATCTTCACATCGAAGGAATGAAAAAATTAGGTGCAGAGGTTGAGTTAGATAGAGGATATATCATCGCAAAAGCAAAGCGGCTAATCGGAACAAAAATCTCGTTCGATGTTTCAAGCGTGGGCGCCACCGGAAATGTTTTAATGGCGGCTGTATTAGCGAAGGGAACTACTTTCATTGAAAACGCAGCTATCGAACCCGAGATAGCCGCATTGGTTGATTTCTTAATAAAAATGGGGGCGAAGATTAACCGGGTTGATTCCCGCAAGTTAGAAATTGAAGGTGTTGATGAACTTAACCCAACCGATGTCGAAATGATACCTGATAGAATTGAAGCGGGGACTTTCCTGATTGCGGGCGCTCTTACAGGCGGCGAAATAAAAATAAACAAATGTAAACCTGATGATTTAATATCTGTTGTTGAAAAATTAAAAGATGCAGGTTGTTTAATAATTACAGGTGATAGTTTTATTGAATTGAAATCTCCGAAACGGATTAGAAACGTCGATGTTACAACAGAAATATATCCGGGATTCCCGACTGACATGCAAGCGCAGTGGATATCTTTAATGGCACTTGCCGAGGGCTCTTCAGTAATTACGGATACAATTTATTACGACAGATTCAAACATGTTCCGGAGTTAATGCGCCTTGGAGCGAATATCGATTTAAACGAGAACGTTGCTGTTGTTCGTGGAGTTAAAAAACTTACCGGTGCCAAAGTAATGTCAACCGATTTGCGGGCATCAGCATCTTTGATTCTTGCAGGACTCGTTGCGGAGGGAACGACGGAAGTTTTGCGTGTATATCACATCGACCGTGGTTATGAAGCGATTGAGAAAAAACTCCGTGCTTTAGGCGCTGACATCAGGCGGGTTTCTTCAAAAGAGTATTAACATAAGGTGATTATAAATATGGCTTGGATTTATCTTGTCGTCGCGGGCATTTTCGAAATCGGTTGGCCCCTTGGTTTAAAATTATCGCAAGTAACCGAGAAAAAAATATTGTGGATTGCAGTCGCAGTATTATCAATGAGTTTTAGCGGCTTGTTCTTGTGGCTTGCTCAAAAAACAATTCCGATGGGAACTGCTTACGCAGTATGGACTGGCATCGGTGCGGTGGGTGCCTTCGTTGTGGGTATATTGATGTTTAAAGATGCTGCTACTTTTTACAGAATAATTTCAGTAACATTTATTGTGATTGGAATAGTAGGGTTAAAACTTTCGCATTAAAATTAATTCAAACTCAATGTCGATTGTAGGTTAGCAACCTGTGTAAGTATTTTCCGGAGTATAGTTTGTTCTAAATCTGATAAATGTTTTGGATTAACGTTGTTATCGAGAGAGAGTCCCTCCGACAATAATTTTGCTTGATGCTTGAATCTTATCTGCATTAAGAAATTATAAGCTTGAAGTAAATCTTGATAACCGGGTTTTGAAAAAATATTTTTTTCGTGTAGTTGATTTAATCTTTCAATAGTATTTGTGCTTTTGATTTTGTTCTTCAATGAATAAATTCGTATTAAATCTACAATAGGGAGTAATGCTAATTTAATATCGAAAACCTCAGATGATTTTAAAAGTCCGATAGGTGGTTTTATCTTTAACGCGTTTTGTGTTAGGTAAACAAAAAAAGGGTTATTACCGGAAATGATATTGTGGAGATGATTCCGAAGTTCTACAACAAAAGATTCATTTCCATAGACAGGTCTGAAATCGAAAAAGATATTTATATCTAATAAATCCTGTGGGTTAGCTGTTGTTACCCAATCCGAAAAATATTTTTTCCAAACCGATAACGGTTGGCACCACTTTGGATTTTTTGCCATAACATTGCCTTTGCAGTATGTATAACCGACACTATTCAGCGACGTGCATACACGCTCGCTCAGTTTTAAGAAATATTCCCGTACTTCTATTTCGCGTTCACCCGAAACATCCTCATAAATTATCGCATTATCCTGATCGGTTACTAATGTCTGTTCTTCTCTTCCCTCGCTTCCGAGCGACATAAAAACAAATTGCACAGGAGGGACGCCCAACTCTTCTATTGCAAGCGATATTATTTTTTTCGTAATTGTATCGGCAATTATTGTAATCATTCGAGTAGTATTTCGCACATTAGCTTCGCTGTCGATTAAAACTTTTATCAATATAAGAAGTTTTGAATAACATCGGCTTATTTCCTCTACCGATCCGGCTTTTTGAATATTCTGAATGAAGAACAGATAAGTTAAATGATGAGCTTTCTGGATGTCGTCCACACTAACTGTTCCGCATACTTTTCCGTTTTCGTCGGTAACAACAAGGTGGTCTATATTTTTATCGTAAAAAAGAAGTATTGCTTCAAAGATCGAAGAAGTGATTTGAACCGAAATCAAAGGTGAACTCATTATTTCAAATACAGGTGTTTCAAAATCAAGGTTCACCCCCAATACTCTATCAGTCAAATCGTGGTTGGTTACAATTCCAATGAATTCACCGGTTACAGTTTTAATTAATATCGAATCAGAATCATTTTTCGTCATCAGCTTACCAACTTTTGATACAGGTAGATTCATATCACAAGAGAGACATTCTTTTACGAAAGGTTCTATTGGTTGATTAAGAAAAAGCAACGAGGTTTGCAGCTCTGATATGAGGCTTTCTCTATCTTCCTCTGTTCGCTTATTCTCAGTGATGTCTTCAATAATTCCATCGCAATATGCACCTCTACCATTTTCTATCCTCAAAACAACAACGGAAACGGAGAGGATTGCCAATACAGAATCTCGTCTGCGTATCTGCACAACTTTATTTTTTATAGAACCGACGTCAATCAGTTCTTTTAAAAATGTTTTGCCCTCTTCGCTGTCTTCGAAAAAATCAATAAGACTTAAGCCAAGCAGTTCTTCATAATTTTTACAACCCAGGATAAGGGCAACTGCAGGATTGAGTTCAATAAATTTTATCTCCTTATTTACCTCTGCCCGAAAAACTCCAATAGTAAGTTGATTGGTTAAGGCGATGTATTTTTCTCTGCTCTCGCCTAAAGCTTCTTCAATTTCTTTGTGTTTGCTGATATCTTTTACAATAATTATAGTGCCCTCTTTTCCCAAAAAAGAAATTGATGAAATAGTAAGTAATACATCGAGCAAACTTCCGTCTCGCTTTCTTAGGTGAGTTTCAATCTGAGAAAATTTTATAGTATCTCCGTATGAAAATTTGCCCGTAAAGATTTCATCAAGATTTAGATTTACAAATTCTTCATCAGAGTAGCCTAACATTGAGTGTAAAGTTTTATTATAGAAAACCTTCTTCCCCTCTAGGATCATAATTAAACCTTCGGTTGATGCTTCGACGAGCGTTCTATACTTTTCTCTTGATTCTTTAAGCTCGTCTTCCGTTTGCCGTCGTCGTTTTTCAATTTTTATGTTTTGAATAGTGATAAACATAAGCAGAAGAGAGATGGTAACCATTATCGCAATCGAAATATTAATTAAGTTTTTTTCTAAAGAAGCGATTTCTAATTTTACATCTTCGATATAAATACCGGTACCGATTATCCAGCCCCAAGGATTGAACTCCTTCACGTAAGAAAGTTTTGGAACGATCCGGGTTGAATCGTCTTTCCATTGCCACATATAATCAACATATCCTTCTCTTTTTTCTTTTACTACTTTAACAATTTCTAGGAATAGTTTTTTATTGTGTGAATCTTTGAAATCCGATAAATTTGTGCCCTCTAAATCACTTCTGTAAGGATGCATTATCATTTCAGGTTGCATATCTGTAATCCAGAAATAATCTTTTCGTTCGCTTCCGTAACGGATATACCGGATTTGCTCTGTCGCTGATGTTTGAGCTTCCTCAAGCGTTATCGAGCCCTGCTGTTCAATTTCGTATTGTCTTTCAATAACACTCCAGGCAGAATTCGTTAGTTCGCGAATCATCTCTCTTTTTCTATCTAAAATTGTTTCTTCAAATCGCGGAATAATAATTTGGAAAATAGAAACGATAAAAAGAGCAATAGTTAGAAAGGTTGGAAAAAGAATTTTTATCAAAAATTTTTTCGTCGTTAAATACTGGATTATGTTTGGCATTTTTTAAAAGTATTATTTGATTGTTTTAGCCGACCTTAATGGTACTACGTCGAGTTGATATGTGTGAGTATCAAATATCATTATTCCGTTTGCCCGTGTAGTATTGGCGACACAGGGTCCCACGAGCCACTGTGTTTTATACTGTAACTGATACGACCCGAATGGATGAAATTGTAATTTATGGTGATCAGCAATTGCATATCCCTCGATATGTCCGTGCCCTGAAACTCCGATTACACAATTATTGTCATTCATAAACCGGAAATGTTCAAGCAGATGTTTTGCTTTTCTCGGGAAATCTATTGTCGAACCCGACAAATCAGGATAATTGAAGTGCGAGAACATAAATTTTATTCCATCGAATTCAGTTACAACTACTTCAGGTAAAGCTTTCAAATACTCTGCGGATTGCTCGGATAAGAAGATTGGTAGCTCACCATCCTCATAAAGCCAGATTTTATTTTTTGAGAGTTTAGAACGCATATCATAATCCAAACTATACCAATCATCTGTATATTTGAATCCGGCGTTATATGCTGGTATTTTTTTAATCGCATATAAGTCGTGATTGCCTGCTAAAACCGTATCGCAATTATTTCTGACGAGAGAAATACACTCGTTCGCATTCCGCCCGTCAATATATTTAAAGAATGGAAGTGTAAAACCAACTATATCGCCGAGACAAACGATTGAGTCGCAATTCAATTTTTTCAGGACATTAACAGCATCGTGCAAACTTTTAATGTCTTCGTGTATATCGCCAATAAATCCGATTTTCATTCTGATACGCTTTAATTATTAACTTCTGTTACTTTATCAGATGCGAATCATCCGTTTTGGTGGTTTAAATCTTTTACCCAAACACCAGTCCATTCCGGTATAATACTACGCGGCGTTTTTAATAAACTGTCTTTCATTTTTTCTCCGAAGAAAAAGCCCATGATTCGTTCTGCTTCTTCATTAGATTCGAATTTATAATCTGTTCTTACAATTTTCTTTTCAAAATTATACTCTTCTTCAAGAATCTTATAAAACTCAAATAATACTTCGTTTGTCGGTACCGGCTCGTTCACATTTGTTCCAAGTGTTTCGATAATAATTATTTTTTTACTGCAGATTTTAATGCAATTTGATATCAATTTCTTTACAATCTTGTTGATATTATCTTGATTTTCAATAATCGTATGACCGAAACTCCATCCTTCAATAAAATAATCTGCCTTTCCTTTGAACTTGTTAATATCCCTGTTATCCAAAATTTGGAAAGTAATTTTATCGAGATAGTCGGCTAAATTAATTTTCGCACGCTCAATCATGTGTCTCGATCTGTCAAAGCACCATATATGTTTAGCTCGATTAATGTATAAACGAGTAATACGACCAGTTCCTACTCCTGCTTCGACTATTTTTAAATCATTGCCTTCGAGAATTTTTGCCAGTGTTGTTCCCAAATTGTTTTCATAGTCTTCATGTTTTACCAAATCATCATACTCTCGAGAATGCTTCTCGTAGATTTCAAACATTGTGGGCACTGCAGTATAAGTTGAATTAATTAGGGAAATTTATTTCACCGGATAATAAATTTTCGTCAGCCATTTGTTTGTGTCGGGTTCGCTGGCGGGGTCTGTGATGTAAACTTCCCAGCAAGCACCGGAAATCTTTTTCTTGTTCTTCGTAATCCATTCATCGAGTATTTGATGCGAAGTTCCGGAAGTTTCATACGAGCCATAATGATATCCAACTACGACATTGTCGCCCCGGAGTTCTCCGATTTTAATTTTACCGGTTGGCTTAACAACTCTATCCACAGGAATTGCCGGCTCCATATCAACTTTGTCGGGTGAGTAACTGTGATAGATTGCTAAAACAGGTCCGGCTTGCTTCAATCTGTTCGCTTGTATGAACGCCATCAGTTCTCCGTATATCGCTCCAAGCTTCTGAGATATCTCTGCCGGCTTGCAGGTCTCGCGTATGCTGATTATTGTTTGCGGTGGAATTGTTTCTGTGTCAATAATAATAGGTGGTAAACTTTCGCACAACGTCTTGAGGTTATTCAGCCCTTTTTCAAAATCAGGACCTATCATCGCATCCATCATTAATCCAAAATATTTTGCAAACGGGTTCATTCCTAATTCGGTTTCCATCCGCCATGTTACTTTAATTCCGTCAACAACTTTTTCCAACTTATAACTTCCTGTTGCAACTCCACTCTCCATAAAGTCCATAGTTGTTTCTATAAATCCAAATGGAATGCTTTCAGTGATTTTCAGAATTCCGTTCCCAACCTTTGGGTGTGTACTTTCCCATTTGTATGCTGCCTCCTTACCACCGGGAGGACCTTCGTAAGTCAGTTTCATTTCCGGATCAATCTGATGCCAAGGCGACCACTTCTCCCAATTCTTCAAAGTATTTATTTGGTTGAAGATTACCGGTGCTGTTGAATTGATAACCATACTTCTTTCGACAACAACTTTGGAAGGTAGGAACAATGACACCAGAACAAATAACACTACAATTATTAAAATTGTAAGTCCAAAAATTTTTAAGAATTTCATATTACCCTCGTTTTTTGTTATGTAAAATTAAATAGATTAAATTCAAAATACAAGTTTTTGCATTTATCAAGAAATTCCTTTAATTTAAAGCACTTTAAATAAAAAATGGAGATAACAATGACAACAATAGTAGATGTTTTTGCAAGAGAAATATTAGATTCACGCGGTAACCCGACAATTGAAGTCGATGTAATGTTAGAAAGCAGCGTTTTAGGAAGAGCGGCGGTTCCAAGCGGTGCATCTACAGGTGAACACGAAGCTGTCGAGTTACGCGATGGCGACAAAATGCGTTACAACGGAAAAGGAGTTTTAAAAGCAGTTGAAAATGTAAACGAAACAATCGCTGATGAAATTATCGGATTCGATGCACTCGATCAGGTCGGTATCGATGAGATGCTGATTAATTTAGATAATACCGACAACAAAAGTAAACTTGGAGCTAATGCAATATTAGGTGTATCGCTTGCAGTTGCAAAAGCTGCAGCAAGTGCGCTGGATATTCCGCTTTACAGACACATCGGCGGAGTAAATGCGCGTGTATTGCCCGTTCCGCTGATGAATATTCTGAACGGCGGCAAACACGCTGATAATAATGTTGATATTCAAGAATTTATGATTGTGCCTGTTGAAGCCGATTCATTCGCTGAAGCATTGCGAATGGGAACTGAAGTTTTCCACTCGTTGAAATCTGTATTGAGTAAGAAAGGTTACAACACATCTGTCGGGGATGAAGGAGGATTTGCACCAAATTTGAAATCGAATGATGAAGCTATCGAAGTAATTTTGGAAGCTATCGAGAAAGCAAAATACAAAGCCGGCAAAGATATTTATCTTGCACTCGATGTTGCATCTAGCGAGATGTATCAAAAAGGAAAGTATGTTTTTTACAAATCGGATAAGTCGGCTAAATCGGCTGAGCAGATGGTCAAGTTCTATGAGAAGTGGGTGAAGCAATATCCAATCATCTCGATTGAAGACGGAATGGCTGAAAACGATTGGAAAGGTTGGAAAATTATGACCGAAGCTCTCGACGATAAAATTCAGATTGTAGGCGACGATTTGTTTGTAACCAACACCGAAAGATTATCTCGCGGAATCGATGAAGGAATTGCCAATTCAATACTTATCAAAGTAAATCAAATCGGAACGCTAACCGAAACATTGAATTGCATTGAAATGGCGAAACGAGCAAGCTACACATCAATAATCAGCCACCGCTCAGGCGAAACTGAGGATACAACGATTGCCGATATTGCGGTTGCAACGAACGCCGGACAAATAAAAACCGGATCTACAAGCAGAACCGATAGAGTTGCAAAATACAATCAACTGATTAGAATTGAGGAAGAATTAGACATAACCGCAGTTTATGCGGGAATGGCTGCTTTTAATATTCAAAAATAAATTATTATTAGTATGACGATAAAATTTGGAACAGATGGCTGGCGCGGTGTTATTGCTCAGGATTTTACATTCGGGAATTTAGAAAAAGTAACTCTGGCAACTGCGCTGCATTATAAGCGGCATAAAAAAATCGACAACGGTATTGTGGTTGGATACGACGGACGATTTCTTGGAAAAGAATTTGCCGAGAGAGTAGCAGTTGTATTAGCAAGCTCAGGTATTCGTGTAAAATTATCGGATAAAATTTCATCAACACCGATGATTTCTCTTTTAACGAAAAAGTTAAATGCTGCTGCCGGTATCGTTATCACCGCAAGTCATAACCCACCACGCTACAGCGGTTATAAAATTAAAGGTGAGTTCGGCGGTCCTGCATTTCCTGAAACAATAGATAAAGTTGAAGAGCAGCTTGCACAAATTCTAAAAATAGAATTCGCTCTTAAAAAATCGTTGTCCACTTTGGCTGCAGAAGGAAAAATCGAATACATAGATATGACTAAAATGTATTTGGATGATATCAAGAAAAAATTTGATATTAAGATGATTAAAGATTCCGGTATCAGAATAATGCACGATGCAATGTATGGTGCCGGTATGGATGTACTGACACAGCTTCTTCCGAATGCAGTTCAAATCCACGGCGAGTTTAATCCTTCGTTCGCCGGAACGAATCCCGAACCCATTGAATCGAATTTAAAAGAGTTGATGCTGAAAGTGAAGTCGGGGAAATTTGATATCGGTATTGCCACCGACGGTGATGCCGACAGGATTGGCATAGTCGATGACAAAGGAAATTATGTTGACCCGCACAGAGTTTTTTCGCTTCTCTTAAAATATCTGGTAGAAGAAAAATGTTTGCGTGGTGAAGTTGCACGTTCGTTTACTGTTACCGATATCGTTGAACAGCAGTGTGAAAAATACGGCATCAAATTGCACACGACACCTGTCGGATTCAAATATATCTGCCAATTGATGAACGAACGTAAAATTATCATCGGTGGTGAAGAGAGCGGTGGACTTGGTGTTATGGGACATATTCCCGAGCGTGACGGAATTTACCTCGGTCTGCTGATAGCCGAAATAATTATCAAACGTAAAAAATCGTTAAGCGAATTGATAAAAGAATTAGAAGCCGAATACGGAAAACGATTTTATAAAAGAATCGACCATCATATAACTCAAAAAGAAAAAATTCAAATAATGAAACGTTTCAAACCATCGCTTAAAGAAATTGCAGGAATTCCGGTACGTCGAATTGAAACCATAGATGGATTTAAGTATTATATTGAAAACGGATGGATGTTAGTGCGTCCATCCGGAACTGAACCGTTAATCAGATATTACGCTGAAGCTGAAAACATCAATAAAGTCGATAAAATGTTAAATTGGGCGATGGGAAAGTAAATCTATGCAATACAATTTATATTACAACATAATGCCCGATGGGACTGTTAAACAGATAAATCCATTTACCGAAACAGAAGTTTGGGCAGTTCCGGGTAGAAGTTCGAAACCGATTAGTAACGAGATACCTCTGACAGCAAAGCCGTTGGAGTCAGCAACGCATCGCGACTACTGCAGTTTCTGTCCGGATAAATATTTTGATACGCCGCCGGAAAAAGCAAGGTTAATAAAAACGGAGACTGGTTACAAGACCTTGAAATATTTACTTGCTGAAAACTATTCTGAAACTACGGCTGAATTCAGAAGAATCACGAATTTGTTCGAAATTGTTACACTCGATTACTGGCGGAAAAACTATAGTTACAGGATTCCTGAAGAAAGAAAAAAATGGCGCGACGAATATCTTTCAACTCCAAAAGGTATAATGCATATCGAGGGCTTATTAGATTTCAAATTAAAACAGACAGGAAAAACTGAAGACCAAATTAAAAAAATGCACGCATACGATAAGCTTGCTATTGCAGATGCTTTTTTTGGAGGTTCGCACGAGATAGTAATTGCACGGTCGCATTTTCAACCGGATGCCGAATGGGACTCGCAATTCTTCTCATCCGGAATGATGAGTCATGAGGACCACTATCAATATTTTAAATTCACAATCGATGCGATGAAAGATATCATCGACAATAACCGGTATGCAAGATACATAAGCGTATTTCAGAATTGGCTGAGACCGGCTGGTGCCTCGATGGATCATCTTCACAAACAACTTGTAGCTCTTGACGAGTGGGGTTCTTCGATTCAACGGCAAAATAAAATGCTACGCGAAGACCCGAATGTATTTAACGATCTATCCGTAAATTTTGCAGCCCGATTTAATTTGATAATCGCTGAAAACGATTACGCTATTGCTTTTGTCGGAATCGGACACAGATTTCCTACGATAGAGATTTATTCAAAATCGCATGCCGGAAGGCCCTACGAACACACAGATGCGGAAATTCGCGGTGTCAGTAATCTTGTTCATGTGTTCCATGCCGCAATGGGAAGCAGTATTTCTTGCAACGAAGAGTGGTACTATACGCCAGTCGATTCTGTTTACAAAATGCCCTGGCATGTACTAATCAAGTGGCGAATAAATGTACCGGCAGGTTTTGAAGGCGGAACCGGGATTTATCTGAATCCGATGACACCCATCGAACTGCGAGATAAGATTGTACCGAGGCTGTATCAGATTCGTGACGAAGGGAAAATTAACGGTACACGCATAGCGGAAGAATGCCGTATCTATCCGAATCCGCTCCTCTATTATCTGAAGTAGGAACGCATTAAATTCTATGAAAGAAAAAATAAAAAATCAAGAATTTACTCCTGCGGTTCGTGAATCGCTTGTCAGACAGTTAAAGGCTTTGGCTTACAATTTATGGTGGACTTGGAATCCTGAGGCAGGTGCCTTATTTCAGGAATTATCTCCCCTTGTATGGGAACAGAGCAATCATAGCGCAGTAGCAGTTTTAAAACGTGTTTCTGATAATGAATTACGAGCACGTTTCGGCGATCCGCATTTTGCTCAACGTGTAAAAATTATACTGGATGAATATTCTGAATATATACATAACACTAACACTTGGTGCGTTCGGAATGCGCCGCATCTGTTGGAAAAACCGGTCGCTTATTTTTCAGCAGAGTTTGGTTTGCACGAGTGTTTACCCATTTACTCAGGCGGTCTCGGAATTTTAGCAGGCGACTTTGCTAAATCGGCGAGCGATCTGGGGATATCGTTTGTCGGAGTTAGCTTGTTTTACCGGCTCGGCTATTTTAGACAAAAAATTTCGGATGACGGCTGGCAGCAGGAAGAATATCCTCCTGTCGATCACAGTGAAGTTCCGATACGTCTTTTAGTAGATGAATACGGAACGCCTATCGAAACATCCGTAACAATCGGGCATAGCACTGTCAAGTTGCAAGCGTGGCGTTTAAGAGTTGGCAGGGTAGAAATAATTTTACTCGATAGCAACCATCCCGATAACGAACTGCATTTCAGAGAACTTACCGGCAGAGTTTACGGCGGCGATGTTTCCACAAGAATAATGCAGGAATTTATTTTAGGTGTTGGCGGCGTAAGAATACTACGTGCATTGGGTATCCATCCGCAAATTTTTCATATGAACGAAGGACATTCCGCATTTCTAACATTCGAATTGTTGCGCGAGCAGATTGCCCACGGCGTTCAAATTAAAGATGCAGAAGAAATCGTGAAAAAACAGTGTGTGTTCACAACGCATACACCGGTTCCGGCAGGGCATGATAGGTTTCCACAAAGCTTAATCGAGTTTCAGCTTTCGACCTTCACACAAAAATTAAAACTTACAATCAATCAACTGATGGCTTACGGCAGGATTGACGAGAAAAATTCTGAAGAAACTTTTTGTATGACGGTTCTCGCCTTGAAATTATCTCGAATAACAAATGCTGTGAGCGAATTACATGGAAAAGTAAGCCGAAAAATGTGGAAACAACTTTATCCAAAATTGGAGGAAGACAAAGTTCCGATCATTCATGTAACAAACGGAATACATACACCGGGGTGGGCAAATTTACGCGCACACGAGTTCTGGAATAAACGACTCGGTTTCGATTGGACTGAAAAGATTTTAGATAAAAAATACTGGGAGAAGTTTACAAATCATGAAATAGCTTCCGATGAAGAAATCTGGGCATTGCGATCCACATTGAGACGCGAGTTAGTTGAGTTTGCTCGAACCAGGATTGCAGCAACGAATCCCGGAAGATTTACAACTTCAGTTTTGGATAACATTCTGTCGCCCGATATTCTTACAATCGGGTTTGCCCGCCGATTCGCTACTTACAAACGTGCACCTCTGTTTTTTAAAAACCTAGAAAAGCTTATTCCAATAATTACACATCCGCAGATGCCGGTTCAGATTGTTTTTGCCGGAAAAGCACATCCGCGTGATGATGACGGGAAACGTTTTATTCAACGCATTATTCAATTTACACGCGATCCAAGATTCTCAGGCAGAGTTATATTTGTAGAAAACTATGATATCAACGTTGCACGTGCTCTGGTCTCAGGTGCTGACGTATGGTTGAATACTCCACGCCGTCCTTTAGAGGCAAGCGGAACGAGCGGAATGAAAGTTACTATTCACGGAGGGTTACATTTTAGCACTTCCGATGGTTGGTGGGTAGAAGGTTACAACGGAAACAACGGCTGGGTAATCGGTGCAGAAAAAAATTACTCGAACGAAGAAGAGCAAGATATTGCCGACTCGAATTCGTTGCTTCAAATATTAGAAAACGATATGGTTCCAGAATTTTACAACAGAGATGAACACGGAATACCGCGTGCCTGGATTAAACGCATCCGCAACTCAATGCAAACTTTAATTTCTGAATACAGCTCCGACCGGATGGTGGCGGAGTATGTGATGAAGTGCTATAAACATAATAGTTAATGTTCAATTTCTAATTGACAATTTGCTATTGGCTATTGATTATTAGTGTTGAAATGGATTAATGGAGTGATGGACTGGAAATCCGTTTATTCCGTGTTTATCTGTGTTCTATTAGTACAGTTTATCTTTAACCTTTGTTCTGAGATTTCTTACTTCACCGATTAGCAGATTACCTAATTCTATATTTCCCATCTTAATTCTAACCAATCTCAACGTCGGGTGCCCAACAGCAGCAGTCATTTTTCTAACCTGCCTGTTGCGTCCTTCGTAAATTGTAATCTCAAGCCAAGCTGTTGGAACATTTTTTCTGAAACGAATGGGAACTGAACGGGGAGGAAGGTTTGGTTCTTGTTCGAGTAATTTTACTTCGGCGGGCAAAGTTTTCTTTCCTTCTATTACAACGCCTTTTCTGAGTTTTTCCAACGCATTTTCGTCCGGAATTGTTTCAACTTGAGCGAGATAAGTTTTCGGAGTTTTAAATTTCGGCTCCAATAATTTATGTTTTAATGTATTGTCGTTTGTTAGAAGTACTAACCCTTCACTGTCAAAATCCAATCTGCCGACAGGGTAAACATCTTTTGGAAATTTTCCTAAGTCGGAGAGTGTTGGTCTGTCTTCCTTGTCGCTGAACTGACACAGAACTCCGTAAGGTTTGTACAATATAATATAATGCATTTTTTTTCAGCGAATATAAAATCTGAATGATTTATTCAATGTCAGTAATAGGAGAGTCATAATACGATTCCAAAATTTCGACCGCTCTTTGAGCATCTTCAGCTCGGACAAATAATTTGACTCCACCGCTTAGCGAAAAGCTGTAAGCCCTTCCAGCATCGTCTGAACTGATAATTGAATCAATCTCATGTACTTTCAGATAATTCTGCTCCATCTCTGCTTCTAAACGTGAATTGAAAACTTTTATGCAAATCAAATCTTTCATAGAATGAACCTCCTAATTTATAAAATGTTGAATGAACCAAGTCCGCTTTTCCTCGATATTCGATGGAATGTAATATTTTTCAAGCTTTTGCAGCGATTCCTTTGTTTTGGCTACTATTTCGTCCGTCGTTTCTATCATCAGAATTTCTACAAATAAACTGAATGCTTTAAGATAAGTTCTCCAACTCTTGTCTTCTTTGCCAAGCAGTTCTAAAATATCAGCTTCTTCTTTAAGCAATGAAGCTATTACTATAGTTTTTCCAACATTTAATTCACCACCGATTTTCAGTAAGGCGATAATGTCCTGATCGCTTAACTGCTCTATCATTTTCCATTTGAAGCCGAGAAAATTTTCACCGGAAGTTTGAATTTCACCAAGTGCATTTTCAAACTGCTTGACTTCCTTATTAAATAAGATTTTAGATAAAACCTTATTAAGTTGTTCTATCATCCTCATTATGTAGTCGCGTTGGAGCATATTGTTATTCCGATAAGTTTGATCCCGGCGACTTTAGTTTAAGTCTTAATTCTTTCTCAGATGGTAAAGTTAGTTTATACTTTGAAGCAAAAACTTTATTGTCTAAACCACCTAAAACATAAGGGTCTTTTATTGCGTTTTCTGGTTTTAGCAACTCGCAATAATGCGACCAAGCAAGTATTGGTTTGAATTCGTTAGACAGTGTCTGCGCTTTTTGTGAATAGTTCAAATAGAACTTACGCATTTGTTCCAGGTTTCTTTCAGAAAACCCTCTGCCAAATTTTTCTGTCATATCTCTTGATAAGTTAATAATCAGTTCCCTTCCATATTCAGCCCGTCTTCGACCTTTTTGTTCAAACTCAACAATTTCTTTTCCGATTTCCCAATATGCTAATACTTGGGTTTGGTTTATTTCTCTAAAGACTTTACTTTTCGCGTTAGATAAAATCGAAGCGATTCGTTTGAAGAGGTTATCATAAATTGTTGGAACGATTCTTTTATATTTCATATATCACCAATCCACAACTCTGCTCGTTCCCCAACCGGCTCCTAAAAACAAACTATTTAAAAACAATCTTTCTGTGCTATGGAAATATCCTCTAAAATTCGGCTCACTTGCAAAAAGTATTATCTGTCCGCTGCCCATACTTTCGCGTGTAATGTATGCTGTTTTTTGCCAGCGTTTCCTCGCTTCGGCCCACAGCAGTCCCGATATCCGAAGGTTTTTATTATCTGAAAAGCGAGCCGGAGTTTGTACCGGACTTTTCGATAAAAAGGCATTTGACGTAAACATTATTGCTGCGGTTTTCTTTCCTAAACCGAAAGCAAGCCAATGTTCTTCATCCAAATCAACAGACATTATAGCACCGCGAGGCATAAACAAACGCATGAATTCATCTTCACGTTCGAGAGTTTTTATATCTGGAACCTTTTTCTCATCCTGCTTCTTTTCAATTTCTGTATTGTCCCAAATTTTCAAGCTATCAATTTTAATGTTATCATATTTCAATTCGGCTGCAATAGCTTCATCGTACAAACCAAGTTCATTCAATGCTTGGTGCCGAACTCTTACTTTACTCATTACCGAAGAAGTATCCGCGAGAAAAGCTGCGGCATTTCCAATTCCAATCAACGTTCCTCCGTTCTCAATCCACTTTTTAATTTTACTTATTCCATCTTTACCAAGTATTTGATTATAGGTTTGCGGACTGTTTGATGATGGAAAAATCAGAACGTTATATTTTCTCAGATCGAAATTAGCGAGACCGTCAGCAGTTATGATGCTTATGCGCTGCTTCATTTTATAATCTAATAAATGCCAAAGAGTTGAGAAACTTCCCATACTGATTTGCGAACCTGTAACTAACGCAGTTCGCGGATATTCCAACAAAACAAAATCGTTACCGCCTAAATCGGGTCCTTTCGTGCTTAGCGCCGTATTTACACCGTAAATAGTGATGCCGGTTGTCTTTGCAATATTTTGAATTTCATCTGCAAGCGTAGCAGGATTTTCAATCAGCCGCAATAAAATAGTGCCTCGTGTAAACGATTTACCTTCAATCTCAAAAGTTTCTTTTGCCGAACGGACTTTGTATCCCTTTTCAAGTAGGCTTGCCAACGCATCAACTGCGGCATCGTCGTAATATTCGAATATATATCCGTAAGTCGGTTTTGGATTTATAACTTCTCCGGTTTTTGTTGATATGTTTTTAATCTGAGTTAACGAACCGGTTATCTTTTTATCAGTCCAGTAACTTTCAACGCCGTAGGCAATGGGCAGCGACCAAGCCATAACATCATACATCTCCGATTGTTTGTTCTTCTCTAATTTTTTCCTTTCTCTTTCCAGAGTTTCAGTATCCATACGCGGGTCAAATTCCAAAATGGTTTTGGCAAGCCTTCCCATCGGTTGATCAAGATTTATGATGTATGTTCCTTTAGGCAGTATCTTTTTTACAGGTTTCGAGTCCCAATATCCATGCAAATTCCCAACTTCAATATCTTTGTCAGCAACATCAACTTCTATATTTTGCATCATCAGTTTTTCGATTAGGTTGTTTAAACGAGTCCTGTTTTTTTCGGGGATGAAAACGTAACTGTATGGTTCTCCCTTTTTAATGTTAAGATCTTTTTTCCGAGATTCATAAAATTCACTGAGTAAATTCTTTCGGTTAGACGCGGCAGTAGCGAGGTTTGCAAACGAGCTTACAAATTGTTGGTGGACAGCTTTGTGAAATGTTAGAATTGTACCGTCGGGACGTTTTACAATTGAGCCGTCTGTTTGAGCTTGCTCGTATAAAATTCCGACTGCACCGATGTAAAGCGACCAGCCGCTGCCGTAGCCCGGATACCACTCGTCGTTCCATTCGCGAGTGTAATAATTCCATCCGTATTTATCGAATGCTTTCGCCTGATCTTTCGCAAATGTGTTACGCCACTTGAAATTAAATTCATTCATATTCGGATTGAATGGTGGACCGGCGGGCGAGAAAAGATACGTGTCGTACGAACCCATCTCGTGTGCATCGACGAGAAGCTGCGGATTCCATTTCAGAATTGTTTGTACACGTGCGCGGCTTTCCGGATGCACAAGTAAAAACCAGTCGCGGTTCATATCGAATAAATAATGGTTGCCGCGTCCCCAGGGCCAAACTCCTGTGTGCTGAATTGCTTGAGCGTCGCTATTTACAACCTCGCCTTGCCACTGCTGCATTTGAGCTAAATATCTTTCTCTTCCATCCGGATTTTCCATTGGATCAATCAAAATTACCAATTCATTTTTTAGTTTGATTGTGGTTTCATCGGTTCCGGCGGCAAGTTGATATGCTAACTGCGCTGCGGCATCGGGACTTGAAAGCTCGTCGCCGTGAATACCATAAGCCATCCAAGCGATTGCCGGTGTGGACTCGATTAACAGTTGAACTTCTTTATCATCAAAAATTTTTCTTGGGTCGGCAAGTTTTGAAATTGAATTTTGAATTTCATTTAGCTTTTTGAAATTACTTTCCGAAGTAATTATCAGATGGTAAAGTGAGCGCCCCTCATAAGTTTTCCCAAATTCTACGAGTTGAACCTCGTCAGATTTTTCATCAAGTATTTTAAAGTAATTCACAATTTCATCGTACCGGGTTGGTTTGCTTCCAATTGGGAATCCCAAAATAGATTCAGGTGTGGGAATCTGAGTATTGTAAGTTCCTTGAGGATAGAAGGGAATTACCTGTTCTTGTGTGAGAAGATTTGAAGCTGATAGAAAAATGAGAACAAACATAAGGCTGAATAGATAACGTAACATAGCACTGACCTTTATTGATGATTGATGATGAAATAATAACAAAAGTAAGCATTAATTACAAGGATAGAAATTCGGGAAGTCTATATCTATTAGGGCTAATTAGTGTAATCCGTGGCAATTATTTTCAGCCACTAATTACACTAATATACACGAATTAGAGAACAATCCTTTTATAAGTAAGTTTTTCCTTTCCAAAATTTACGATCAGGCCAAGCTTACATTTAGAAACAGCGAGATAGTTTATCGTTCGTTTGATAAATTCATCGACGATACCGTCCACAGCTTTAACTTCTAAAATTATTTTTTTGAATACGACAAAGTCAGCATAATACTTATGTGGTAAAATTATATCTTTGTAAGAAATATCATATTCTTTTTCTCTTTGAAAAGGAACACCTCTCCTTCGAAATTCATACTCGATAGCATCCTTATAAACAATCTCAAGAAACCCACCACCCAATAAGCCGTGAACATCCATACAAACCCCAATTATTTGAAACGCTTCATCTTTATATATCAAATCAACCATTTCATATATCCCTTCCATTTGTGTTATTTAGTGCTATTCGTGGCGATAAGAGATTGCCACTAATCCGCCAGAGGACGGACGAATGTTCACGAATTTATTTCGGTAATTTGCCGAAAACTCCCCACACCCAGCGATGGGCGCGATGGAAGAATGCAGCCGGTTCTGCAAACATCAAGATGCACTCGCCATAAATAACATTCACATTCTGTTCTTTGCAGAAGTGTATTGCTTCATCCGATTCAGCGCCCTGCTGTATCCAAATATGTTTTATTCCGAGTGTGTATGCTTCGCGAACGATCTTTTCGGTCTCGGTTGGTTTTGTTATTACAACGACTCCTCCAACTTTTTCTGGTAATGATTTGAGGTTAGGGAAACACTTTTCACCTGAGATCGTTTCCGTTTTAGGGTTCACCGGGAAAACCTGATAGCCTTTAGATTTTAATTCTTTGTAAGCGGCGTTCGAAAATTTTTTACCGGTCTGAGAAACGCCAACGACTGCTATGGGTTTTTGAGAAAGGAATTCTTGTATTGATTTTTGAGTTGTCATTCTGGATTCTTTATTCAGTTGGTGAAGATGAATTGATTTTATAATCATCACTTTCCAATATCTCGCTTGCTCTTTTTGAATCTTCCTCTTTAACTAAAATTTTAACCCCTTTTGCTGAATAGTTCCCTGTAATTATGCGACCTAAGTCGTCAGAAGAGATGATTGAATCAATTTCATACATTGCGAGATAATTTTTTATCATCTCGGCTTCAAACCGGTTGTTACATATTTTGATACAAGTTAATTTGTGGGCCATATTCAATTATATTATACAAAAATCATTTAATAATCACAAAACAAGTACGATTTTAGGTCTGGAAATAATGTCAGCAAGCTAAGTTGTGGGGAAGCTATGATTAGTAAATATATTTTGATAATGAATTATGACCACAAAGGTACTAAGATACAATTAACTATCAAACATTTCACCTTTTGAGAAATAAAGTTGAATTTTAGTTTTATAATATCGGCGCATTTCTTGTGTTTTTCGATAACGCTCTTTTGACATTTGCCTTGTTCGTTCTCGATAATCTTTATTTTCGTGATAACGTTTTTTTGCCCTCTCAATTGTCGCTTTCCTATACTCTGCATTTTTGTGATACCTTTCGAGTGATTGTTGTTTTAAGATAGCACGATATATTTTATCTTTTTGATAACGATTATTCTTTGGATGTTTTAGTATTTTCTCTGTCTGTTTTTGTAATTCCATAACGCAATTTTATTTTAATATATTGTAACTATTTATTGAGTTCTTAACGGCAATTTTTTCTAAGCCACTAAGACTTTCCTTGTGCTTGATATTAACATTATGTATCGGCTTGCGTAACTTTTTTAATTCTTCAAGAGCTTTAAGATGATCTTTATTATCCATTTCAAATCCAATTTGGTGGTGAGTGCCTGGGGATGGTTGCTAAACGTTACTATGAAATACGAATGTTGAATGAAAAGAGAGCGGTTCCTTGATTATCAGTTTAGCTAATTTATTCTTCATCGAAATAATCTAAATCAATTTTCTTAATCTGATAGGCAGATACAGTCGAAACAGCTAAATCAAAATCAATCATATATTGAGTTAACAGTTCTCCATCAACCAAAACAATCTTTGTTTCATTTTTAGGAGTATAATCCAAAGCCTCTTTAGAAAAATAAGAAGTAGTTATAAATATTCCTTTCTTAGCGCCTTGTCCGGCTAATGCGCCAACGAATTTTTGCAATTCAGGTCTACCGATTACGCCTTCCCATCTCTTTGCTTGGATATAAATTACGTCTAAGCCAAGTTTATCTTCTTTAATTATTCCATCGATTCCTTCATCCCCACTTCTGCCAATTGCTTTGCCAGCATCCTTTATTGAACCACCGTAGCCCATTTTGACTAGTAACTCAATAACTAATTTTTCAAAAAAAGATGCAGGGAGGTTCTTAATTTTTGACAACAAATCTTGAGATAAGGACTTTCTAATTTTTTGGTAAGAATATTCTAAACTCTCTTCTGGTGTGAGGTCGTTATCGTTATCAGATGCAATCTCAGTTTCGGTCTCATCTTTTTCAGATCGATCTTTTTTATACGTTTTTGTGTGCTCGATATATTCTGGAATCACCTTTAAAGTTTTTAAATTAACAAAAGGGGGATTGGTTTTTAGTAAGTCTAAGCCGTTTTGAGTGATTTTGAAATGAGCGCGTTTAGTGTTCTCAATTAAAGCAGCCATTTTTAGATGTGCTTTTGCCCAAAAGACACGGTTATAAAACACATATTGTGTGCCACTTGGAAGAAGTTGGGATAACTCATCATCGCTTAGATTGAACTCTTTCGACAGATATTCAATGGTATCTTTGGTAGAATGCTCTAGTTTATCAATACAAAATTTTAATAATGGCAACATTATACTTTGAAAATCTGGAATTCGCATTTTATTCTCCATTTTTATTAACATTAAATATTAATCATTTGTACGATAATCTGAATAGCACAACCGCTGATTCCGCTTACACAAGCGGTGGGAACAATATGTTATTTAAAACTATTCAAACTCAAACAGCTTTTCGTCAAGCTCGTTTCAAAACAGAAATTTAACATCTTTGTAAAACTAATGTATTGACTAAAAATTTTTGAATTCTTCTTCCGTGATGTTAGCTTGCTTTAATATTTTACGAAATGTTCCAATCGGAATATCTCCAGTATGCATCGCGACGTACGTTTGCCTTCCCTCTGCATGTCTCAAAATTATATGAGAGCCGGATTGGCGTCTGACCTCAAAGCCCGCCCGTTGTAATTTTTGTAGAACCTCTTTAGCCGAGTATGGCATCTTCCAATTCTATAAATGAATATAATGACTCAGATTCTGGTTTTATTTTCTCACCGTTAGATTTCTTTTCCTCAATCCAAAGTTTAATTAAATCAAGAGCAGCATTCTTAGCACCTTCGATGCCTAATCCGTGAGTTGTAAGGTCGAGTGTAGGTAGGTGGGCGTAATAATATCCCTCCGGAAAATTTGTCTCAGTTATTTTTTCATAGATGACTGTAAAATTCATCGTTAACACCTTATATTGTCATATTATTATACAAAAATTCAATTATAATAACAATTTTGTTTCTCTCCCTACCTTTTGCTAAATTCAATCAAACCAATATTGAGTATTTGAATTTTTCAATCTTTGAATCTTTTAATCTTTTAATCTTTTAATCTTTTAATTGACCTTATGAGTCTGATCGTTAGCATATCCGGTGTCCGCGGTGTAGTTGGGGAGACCCTAACTCCCGAAGTTGCAGTGCTTTATGCAAAATCTTTTGCCGAATACTGTCTGCAAAAAACTCCACAGGGAACCAAGTGTAAAATCGTACTCGGCAGAGACGGCAGAATTACTGGTAAAATTTTAACCAACATAATCTCGTCAACTTTGCTCGCTATGGGATGCGATGTTGTTGCAATCGGTGTTTGCCCAACGCCTACGGTTGCACTTGCGGTTGAGAAGTCGGATGCCATCGGTGGTATCGCCGTTACGGCGAGCCACAATCCTATGCAGTGGAATGGAATGAAATTCTTCAACCACGAGGGTTTATTCCTCGATGCGAAGGAGATGAAAGATTTTTTAGAAGTGGTAAATTCCGGTTATATGAATTATGCGGCTTGGAACAAAATTGGAACTCATATATCCGATACATTCTGGATACAAAAACACATCGATACCGTTTTACAACTCAAGTGTATTGATGTTGAAAAAATAAAGAGCAGAAAATTCAAAGTAGTACTTGACTGTATTAATAGTGCGGGCGGAGTAATTGTACCGCCGCTGTTGAAGATGCTTGAATGTGAAGTTGTTGAAATGAACTGCGACGTGAGCGGAATATTTGCACACACTCCCGAGCCAATCCCCGAAAATCTTACTGCTTTAGCACAAAAAGTTCGAGACGAAAATGCAGATCTCGGAATCGCTGTGGACCCGGATGTTGATAGGCTTGTTTTAATTACAGAAAAAGGTGAACCACTTGGCGAAGAATATACAATTGCGTCTGTGGTAAATTTTGTACTGAGCAGAGAGCAGAGAGCAAAGAGTCCCGCCGATGGCGGGATAAACTCCGAGCAAAGTGTGGTTGTGAATTTGTCAACGACGAGAGCGGTGGATGAAATTGCAAAAAGTTATAATGCAGAAGTTGTTAGAACTCCTGTCGGAGAAATTAATGTTGCGAAGAAGATGAAGGAAGTCGGTGCAATTATCGGCGGCGAAGGAAGCGGAGGTGTAATATATCCCGAAGCTCATTACGGCAGGGATGCTATTGTGGGAATCGGGTTGGTGCTGCAAATGCTTGCTGAGTTTGGCAGGAGTTTGTCGGAGTACAAAGCTACATTGCCGCAGTATTATATTACTAAAAGTAAAGTTGAAATAGGGAATTTAAATCCTGATAAACTTCTCAATCAAATTATTGAAAAATTTAAAGATGAAAAGATTAATACTGAAGACGGTGTTAAAATAGATTTTGCTGATTCGTGGGTGCATTTAAGAAAATCGAACACTGAGCCGATTGTGAGAATAATTGCCGAAGCTACGAATGTAATGGAAGCAGAACAATCGGTCAAGCATTTTAAAGAAGAAATCCTTAAATTAAGTAAGGAACATTGATTCATTTTCCCATTTATTCATTTGACTATTGACTTAATGGAACAATGATAAAATGATTGAATGCATTAATGCTAAAATATTGACATTAACATAACTCTACAGTGGTTACATATGGTTTTATCAAAAGTAATAGGCACAATAGTTTCGACGCAGAAGAACGAACATCTGCATTCGCACAAAATTTTAATCACACAACCAATCGATCTTGAAGGCAAATTAATCGGCAGGGATGTGCTCGCAATCGATACTGTTAATGCCGGAGTTGGCGACACTGTTTTAGTTAACGCTGAAGGAAGTTCGGCGCGACAAATTTTAAAGGACGAAAAAATTCCAGTCCATTCAGTTATAGTTGCAGTTGTGGATGGGTTCGATATCGTCGAGTGATGGTATTTTAGAGCTTTGTAGTGATTGAGTAATGGAACAGAATAATGACTACAATTAATATCAAAGACTTATTAATTCTTTCGTACATTCCGGGAATCGGGCACAATCGTTTGCGCTCGTTAGTTACTCATTTTAAAAATTCAACAGATGCTTTAAATAGCTCTGCGAAGGAAATAATTAATGTCGAGGGTTTTAATAAAAAATTAGCTGTAACTATATCGGCATTTAAAAGAAGTGGAGATTATCATAAAGCCGAACAATACGCAGTTCACCAACTTTCAAAAATGAATAAATCGGATGGTCGCATAATTACACTTTGGGACGATGAGTATCCTGATTTGCTGAAAAAGATTTACGACCCGCCCTGTTATCTCTTCATCAAAGGTAATTTGAAGAAGGAGGATAAATATTCAATCGCGATTGTCGGAACCCGGAATCCTTCAACATACGCCATTACGATGACAGAAAAGTTTACACAGGAACTTGCCCGATTAGGAATCACAATCGTAAGCGGTTTAGCCCGCGGTGTTGATTCAGTTGCTCATAGTTCAGCATTGAAAGTCGGAGGGAGAACGATCGGAGTGATAGGTTCGGGAATTGATGTTATATATCCACCAGAAAACAAAAATCTATATTCACGTATCGAGCAAAACGGTGGAGTGATTTCCGAGTATGCTATGGGAACGAAACCAGATGCCGGAAATTTTCCAAGAAGAAACCGGATTGTAAGCGGTATGACACTCGGAACTATCATCGTCGAAACAGGTATCGACGGTGGGGCAATGATTACTGCTAATACGGCTCTCGATCAAAACAGAGATGTGTTTGCCGTTCCCGGTTTGATTACTGAAGTCAGAGCTTTGGGCTGCAATACTTTAATCAGAGATGGCAGAGCAAAGTTAATTACAACTGTTGACGATGTGTTATCTGAATTAAGCACAAAACTCAAACCGCTGTTACGCGAGGTAACAAAACACGAAAAAAAAATAGATGTTAATCTTTCATTTTTTGAAAAGAATATTTACGACACATTGAATGATGAGCCAATCCACATCGATTTACTTGCGGAGAAATCGGGGATGTCTACCTCGGATGCACTTGTAAATCTTTTAAGCCTTGAATTTAAAGGACTTGTAAGGCAACTGCCGGGAAAAATGTTTGTGAGATTGTAGTCGCTTTGCAACCATCCATCAAACCACTTTTCTGATATTCCGTTCAATATTAATTTTCCATTTTCGATAAAAAAGCTGTATATTATTTGTGCAATGTTTGCAATAGAGAACAAAATAATAGATGAACGCATACCGTATATAAAATTTTTATGCGATTTGGAAGTTTGTAAAGGCGGTTGCTGCACTCTGAGGGGGGGCAAAGGTGCCCCGCTCGCAGATTCTGAAATTATTGAGATTGAGAATGCGCTTCCTGTTGTTAAAAAATATTTAGAGGCGAAAAGTTTACAAGAGATCGAAAATAACTACGGCATCGAAGGTTCGCCAGGCAATTTTACAACAGGTTGTATCGACAACAAAGATTGTGTTTTTGTATATTATGATCGCGATATAGCAAAATGTGCATTTGAAAAAGCATTCTTCAACAACGAAATCAGTTGGCGGAAACCTATATCGTGTCACTTGTTTCCGATTCGTATTGCGAATTTCGGGGGCGAAGTAGTTCGGTTCGAAAAAATTTCCGAATGTAAACCGGCAATTGTGAATGGAAAGAAAAACGACATGCCGCTATACACTTTTTTAAGTGATGCTTTGATACGAAAATACGGCGCACGATGGTACAAATTGTTTCGAGAGAATTGTGAGTTACATCTAAAATTAGAAAGTGAGATTCAAGCATAAATGTTAAAGTTAAGTCAACATCAAAAATTAATGATGAAGCTGACACCCCAGCAGGTGCAGTATCTGAAGTTACTTCAGCTTCCATTGCTCTCTTTAGAACAGCGGATAAAAGCGGAGTTAGAACAGAATCCATTGTTAGAAGAAGGTGCTGACGATGAGATGGAAAATCCGCAAGACGAGCCAACCGAAGAACCGCCGCTTGAAGCATCCGAAGAAGTAGAAGGAGTTATCCGAACTGAGCCGGAGGAAGATAAGTACACTTTCGAAGACTTTATGAACGATGAGCTTAATGGTTACAAAACATATTACGAACCTGCGCCGGACGAGGATTCCAAAGAAGAGATGCCTATGCCCGCCGATGTTGCTCTTACACAAAAATTGCTTGATCAAATACGGTTGTTAGATTTTACAGATGAAGAATTTTTAATAGCTGAAGAAATCATCGGTAACATTGATGAAGACGGTTACCTAAGGCGTCCGCTGGAAAATATAATCGAAGATTTGAATTTGAGCAGGGATTTGAATATTACAAAAGAACAAGCTGAAAAAGTTTTATTCCAAGTCCACAGGATCGACCCACCCGGAATTGGAGCCAGAAATTTACAGGAATGTTTGATAGCACAACTTGAGGTAAGTGAATTCGATGCTAAGCTGAAAGCATTAGCCGAAAAAATTCTGCGTCAGCATTTCGAACACTTTACTATGAAACATTTTGAAGAATTAGCAAAGTTATTGGATATCAGTATTGAACAGTTGAAACAAGTACTCGAACTGATTCAAAAATTAAATCCGAAACCGGGCGAGGGGTATATTACACAGCAACAAAATTATATCGTTCCCGATTTTATTATTGAGCACGACGCCGATGATATCATAATAACTTTAAATGATAGGAACGTTCCCCCGCTTCGTGTGAATAAAGCTTATAAGGAAATGATGTCGCGACGGAAGAAGAATTCGGTTAACGTCGAAACGAAAGATTTTATTCGTAAACGTTTCGAGGCGGCAAAATGGTTTATTGCTTCAATACACCAACGGCGGGATACAATGATGAAAGTAATGCACGCAATAGTTGAGCGTCAGCGGGAATTTTTCGACACAGGTGAAAATTTGAAACCGATGATATACAAGCATATTGCTGAGATGATCGGTATGGATATTTCTACAATCAGCCGCGTTGTGAACAATAAATATGTGCAGAATGAATACGGAGTTTATGAGTTGCGCTATTTCTTCAGTGACAAGATTTCAACTGCAAGTGGTGAAGATATGGCAAACAAGGAAGTTAAGAAAAAGATAAAGAAACTTATCGAATCTGAGTCGCCCGATAAACCATACAGCGATGATGAAATATCAAAAATTTTCAAAGAAGAAGGAATGTTTGTAGCCCGCCGCACAGTTGCAAAATACCGTGAGCAGTTGAAGGTTCCGATAGCGAGGATGAGAAGGAAGATATAGTTTTAGATTTTAGATTGTAGATTTGAGAATTCGAAAATTAGCGAATCAATATCATTTTCTTGACCTCTACAAACGAGTCGGTTTGTAACTTGTAAAAGTAAATTCCACTGGATAAACCGGCGGCATTCCATATAACTTCATAACTACCCATTTTTTTGAATTCATTAACCAGTGTTGCTACTTCTTGTCCCAAAATATTGAACACTTTCAATGTTACGTAATTATCCATTGGCAATTGATAATTGATAACTGTCAACGGGTTGAATGGATTAGGATAATTTTGACCTAATGAAAAATCTGTTGGGTAATAATTGTTGTTTGGGTTTTCAACATATAATCCGCTCGTGGTAGTGCGTAATATAATTCCATCCATTCCTACGACAGTCCCGGTATTCACATCTGTAAAAGAAATTCCAAGAAGTGGATTTGCTACACCGCTAGTTTGTTTTATCCAATTTTGACCGCCGTCAGAAGTCCGAAGAATAAGCCCGTTATCGCCAATGATAAAGCCAACCATTTCCGAGATATATTGAACAGCAAACAAATCTTCAGTAACAAAGCTGGTTTGTATAAACCACGAATCACCTCCGTTTGATGTTCGTAGGATTGTTCCCCCGCTACCGATAATTGTTCCAATTATGTTATTCGCAAAGGCCACGCTATTCAAATCGTTTTGTGTATTACTTTGTCGATCTATCCATTCAATTCCTTTATTTGTCGTATGAAGAATTGTCCCATTTTTTCCCACAGAAAAGCCAATGTTTGATTTTGTGAAATAAATATCATTAAGGTCGAATGTTATATTGCTTTCTTGAGCCGACCAAGTAATACCATTGTCAGTTGTATACTTTATTGTTCCGCTTGATCCGACAACGTATCCGGTATCTTCATTTATAAAGTAAAGTCCATAATATGTTCTTGCCGTGCCGCTAATTGAGTCGCTGCTTTGAATTGTCCACGACGTACCTGAATCTGTTGTCCGTAGTATTGTCTCGCAATCACCAACGATTATCCCATTATTATTCATGTAGGATATTCCATAAAGATGTCTTCCTATCCAGTTTCGTATCCGCTTCCAGTTTGAGCCGCCATCTGTAGTGCGAACAATCATTCCATACTCACCTACAGCTATCCCAGTACTCTGATTGAAAAAGTATACATCGTAAAGATTGTTCATGATCTGAACGTTTGGATTTGTCCAGTTGATTCCTCCATCTGTCGTATAAATTATTAATCCGTTTGTACCGACAGCCACACCTTTATTCTTATCTAGATACTGAACTCCATAAAGGTTATAATCTTGATTAATTGAATGGTCGATCCAGTTTAACCCGCCATCTGTGGTTTGTATTATTGTTCCGTAATTTCCTATTGCAACTGCAGTTAACGAGTCAATTGTAAATACATCATTTAGAACGTGTGGTGTGCCACTATTTTGTGCAGTCCAGTTATTACCACCATTGATAGTACGAAAAGTGATATTTCCACCAACAGCAAAACCTTTTAGTGAATCTATAAAAGATAAATGATTTAATATAACTGTAGAATCGAAATTAATATTATACCAGTTATTACCCGCGTCTGTGGATTTCAAAATAAATCCTTCGGGTCCGGCGATGATAACATTATTCTTATTTAAAAATAAAACATCGGTTAACGAGAAATAAGGTTGTACAATATTTTGTGAAAGCCACATCTGTCCACTGTTTGTTGTCTGAAGATATGTGCCATTCTCACCGACTACAATACCTGTATCAATGCTATTAAAGTGAACTCCTAATAGATTTATCGATGTCCCGCTCGATTGAAATGTCCAAGTGTAGCCGCCATCGGATGTTTTAATAATTGTCCCACTGTTGCCGACTCCAATTATGTTTAAAGAGTCAAGAAAAATTATATCATTTAAAGTGTGTGAAGTAATACTCGTTAGTGTAGTCCAAGTAGCACCACGGTCAAGGGTTCTCAAAATAGTACCATTCTCTCCAATTGCAAACCCATAATTTGAATTATAAAATGTTAATTCTCGTAATGTATTGTTTTGAAGAGGAGGGGTTTGTCTGTACCAGCCGGTCTGTGCTGAATTATTTATAGTATAAAAGACAATTAAAAATAAAAATACTAAATATTTATCAAGGATTTTAAGCATGTTATTCTCCATAAATATAAAAGAAATTGTTCTTTTATTGCTTCTATCAGTACAGCTACCAACCTAGGATAATCAATTGATTTGGCATCTATACCATTTTCTTCATAATTAACAACCTTATTCCCAAAATGGTTATCATCACCGCCTTGGGAAGTAGTCCCAGTCCAAAAAGTTATCTGTCCATTTGAAGGCATGTTTTTATCCTTTCTGTCTTAATCAAATATAAGATTGACTCTGCTGAAAATCAATGTTTTTAAACAAAAAATGAATTTTTCTATTTCCACAAAAAAATGTATCTTATATGTGTTAAATATTAAAAGAAAACCTTATGTCAAATATCATACGATCAACAACAGTCATCGGTTTAACTCATAAAGGCAAATGCGTAATGGGCAGCGACGGACAGGTAACTGTCGGTAATGTTATTATGAAACACGGCGCTAAGAAAGTCCGCAAGCTTTACAACGACACTGTACTCGCTGGTTTTGCGGGCGCCGCCGCCGATGCTTTTACTCTCTTCGAACGTTTCGAAGATAAACTTCAGGAATATCGCGGTAACTTATTGCGTGCATCGGTTGAGCTTACAAAAATGTGGCGGACAGATAAGTATCTAAGACATCTCGAGGCGCTTCTTGCCGTTATCGATAAGGAAAAAGCTTTAATAATATCCGGTACAGGCGAAATCATAGAACCCGACGATGGTATAGTCGCTATCGGTTCGGGGGGGAGTTACGCGCTTGCTTCGGTACGCATGTTGGTGAAATACTCCGACCTATCGACACGGCAAATCGTAGAAGAATCCTTAAAGACCGCAGGCGAAATCTGTATCTACACAAATCAGAACATTACAATCGAAGAATTGTAAATATTGTTGAATATATATTTCTACATAGATCGAAGTCCTTTGTACTTCAACGAATACGAAACGATCTATGTCTCCGTAGGAGACAAATGTTTGTAGAAAATAATATATTAAGCGATCGACTCCAGCGGAGTCGAATGGAAACAATCAAACTACATATAATAGCAAACGAAAATAAAGTATGAATAAAAAAAACAAAAAAGAGAATCACCACGAATTAACTCCTCGTGAAATCGTAAAAGAGTTAGACAAATACATCATCGGTCAGGATGCTGCAAAAAAATCTGTTGCTATTGCAATCCGCAACCGCTGGCGACGACTGCAAGCTCCCAAAAACCTCCGCGAAGAAATTATGCCCAACAACATCATTATGATTGGACCTACGGGTGTTGGCAAAACAGAAATTGCTCGGCGGCTTGCAAAACTCGTGGACGCCCCTTTCCTGAAAGTTGAAGCATCCAAATACACCGAGGTCGGTTACGTTGGTAGAGATGTCGAGTCGATGGTGCGGGATCTAACTGAATATTCGGTAAGCATGGTCAAAGCCCAGAAGGCAGCAGAGGTACAGGACAAGGCACGCAAGAACGCGGAGGAGAGGATATTAGATATCTTAATTCCTAATCGCAAGAAGTCAACAAGTGAAACAGCAATAGAAAAACCTGAAGATGCCGAAAATATTTCATTCACCAGAGAACGTTTCAGGGAAAAATTAGCTAAAGGCGAACTTGATGAGAGGGTCATTGAATTAGATGTAACGACAGATCAAATTCCTGCTATGCAAGTTTTTGGTCCTGTTAATTTGGAGGAGATGGGGGTTAATATACAGGAAATGTTCGGTAGTATTTTGCCGAAAAAAATGAAGAAACGGAAATTGACTATCGCCGAAGCAAAGGTAGTTATTGCCCACGAGGAAGCCCAGAAGTTAATTGATATGGATGCAGTAGTTAAAGAAGCGCTGTTGCGGGTTCACGACTCTGGAATAATTTTCCTCGATGAAATTGATAAAATTGCCGGCTCAAGAAGTCAGTCGCACGGACCCGACGTTTCACGAGAAGGTGTTCAACGCGATTTATTACCTATCGTTGAAGGTTCGAATGTGATGACAAAATACGGTATGGTAAAGACCGACCACGTCCTGTTCATTGCTTCCGGAGCTTTCCATATGACGAAACCTTCTGATTTAATTCCTGAGCTGCAAGGGAGATTTCCGATTAGGGTGGAGCTAAACAGTCTAACGGAAGACGACTTTGTAAAAATTCTGACGATACCGCAGAATGCACTCATCAAACAATATATTGCAATGCTGCAAACGGAGGGCATTGATCTGCAGTTTTCGGATGATAGTATAAAGGAGGTTGCGAAGATTGCGAGAGAAGTAAACGAGCAGGTAGAAAACATCGGTGCGCGGCGTCTGCATACAATTTTAACGACTTTGTTAGAGGAATTGCTTTTTAATGCACCCGATAATATTAGTGAAGATAAAATTGTCGTTACAAGAGAAATGGTTCAGGACAAACTTGCAAGCATCGTGAAGAATAGAGATTTGAGCAGATATATTTTGTAAAAGTACAAATTTTCTATAAAATTTAACAAGATAACTCATGGCAATGCAAAATATAGAAGCTCTCGAAAAACGTCTCTGGGAAGCCGCAGACCAGCTCAGGGCAAACTCCGGTCTCGGCTCGAATGAGTATTTCATGCCTGTGCTGGGTATCCTCTTTCTCCGCCAAGCATACAACAGATTTTCTTTTGTAGCGAAAGAGGTCGAACAATCTCTGCCAGCCAGAAGCGGTGTAAAACGCCTGTCAACCAAAGACGACTTCACCAAGCGAAGATCAATTTTCCTGCGTGAAGGATCACAATTTGAATACCTTGTCAATCTTCGCGGGGAAATAAATATCGGCAGGTCTCTCAACCATGCAATGGATTTGATTGAGCTGGATTATGAGAGTTTGCGCGGTATTCTTCCAAAAGATTATGAAGCATTCGGCAACGATTTATTGCGTTCACTCCTCAGGATTTTTAACGATGAGGTTTTGCAAAAAGCATCAGGCGATGTTTTCGGGAGAATCTATGAGTACTTCCTCATGAAATTTGCTATGCTGGGAGCGCACGACAACGGCGAGTTTTTCACTCCGCCGTCTATAGTTCAAACGATTGTCAACGTTATAGAACTGACCATGGCATCGTGTTCGACCCCGCCAGTGGCTCAGGAGGTATGTTCGTTCAAACCAGTCATTTCCTCGAATCTCTCGAAAAGGAAGTGCAGAAGATGGTTACCTTTTACGGTCAGGAGAAAAACGAAACCACCATCAGGATTGCCAAGATGAACCTTGCTGTCCACGGTCTTGAAGGCAACATCAAAAAGGGTAATACGTTTTACGAAGATCAGCACGAGATGCTCGGTAAAGCCGACTTCGTCATGGCAAATCCTCCATTCAATGTGGATGTTGAATATAATCGAAAAATTCCATCTCCGCGAAAGTTTAATGAAATTCAGGAGCGAAGAGGGGCAGATCGAAAGTGAAATAAAGATTCTTCGGGAAGATATTAATCAAATGCAAAAATACAGAGATGAGATTTCATCTGCGAATACTGAGATTACCCGCTTGCGACAGAAATCAACGATATTCCAGGCGGCGATGAAAGATAGGATTAAATTCCACGAAGAAAACCGACAGCGTGCAGAACAAGATTTCATGACGATATTGAACAGATATATCAAAGATTCTCCCGAAGCAAATAAAGCTGCTGGAATTCAGACTGTTGAAAGAGAGATACGTAAAAAAGAAGAACTGCTTGCCGGTTTACGTGAAAAACGGAACGATTACGAAAGCAGGTTAAGGTTTTAGTGTGAAAATAAAACAAGTAACATTAGTTTTGCTAATGCTTATTGTCTTAACAATGATTGAAAAACTAAATTCCCAAGTTCAACTTGAGTGGGCAGCACGTTACAACAGCGCAAGCAACGGCAACGATTATGCACGTGCGATGGCAATTGACTCAATGGGGAATGTTTATGTAACGGGGACTGACGCAGACTTACCGTATGGATTTATAACATTAAAAATAAACTCAAGCGGACAGATTGTGTGGGCGAGGAGATATTCAGGGGGACAAGCATTTATACCAGTTCCCCAAGCAATTTCAGTAGACTTGAACGGGAATGTGTATGTTGGTGCTGAAGATGTTACATACATCATAGTGAGTTATGACAGCATTGGTAATGAGCGCTGGGTACGAAGACATTCGGGGACAGCAGGCGGTCGTAGCCAATTGTATGATGTTGAACTCTATCGCGACACAGGAAGTGTGATTACCACAGTTCAGGGGCCTGTTGCAACTGGTTATGTAAAAAATATCGGTACAAATTGGGATGTCGGCACTGTAAAATATAACACCAATGGAGATGTTGTATGGGTTAGAAATTATGCTCCAAATAACTCGGATGATCAGGGAGGAATCGCAATGGCAACGAGTGACCAAACCAATATTACAATAACAGGATTCTCAGGATACTCTGACTTTCTCACATTAAGTTACGACATAAACGGTAACTTGCGCTGGGCGCAGACGTGGAATGGACCGGCAAACAACTGGGATCAGGCAAATGATGTTGCGGTTGATAAAAATGGAAACACGTATGTTACAGGATATTCAGTAATGGCTCCACCGTTTGATGATGATATTGTTACAATCAAATATGACAGCAACGGGACTCAACAATGGATAAGATTTTATGACGGTCCAAAGGATACGGGCTCATATGATTACGGAGAATTTATAAAGACGGATGACGATGGTAATGTTATTGTTGCAGGAGGTGAGATGGGAGTTTCAACTTTTCTTGATTATTGCACCATAAAATATGATTCACTTGGGAATCAGTTATGGGTTAGAACGTATAATGGAGTTGCCAACCGAAGCGATTTCGTCGAAGGTTTAGCAGTTGACAGATTTGGTTCAGTGTATGTAACTGGTACAGCAGATGAAAGAGTAAATTTTTATAGAATACACACAATCAAATACGACAAAGACGGAAATCAATTGTGGCTTGAGAAATATCCTGAATATAATACGATATCAAGTCCTGCAGCAATTATTGTTGATAAGAATTTAAATGTCTATATTGCAGGTACAATATCGTTTAACCCAAGTGATATTATAGTTCTAAAATATTCTCAACTGACAAATGTAGAAACAATTTTAAACGAACTCCCCGAAGGTTTTGCGCTGTATCAGAATTATCCGAATCCGTTCAATGCGAGCACGAAGATAGATTTCAGGCTTCATGTTTCAGGTTTCACGTCGTTAAAGATTTATGATGTGTTTGGGAGAGAGGTGGCGACACTTGTGAATCAGAAGAAAGAACCGGGTGAGTATAGTGTGGGATGGAATGCTGATGGACTTTCAAGCGGTGTGTATTATTATAGAATGACGGTGCATCATTCTCCGTACGGATTGAAAACAGATACGAAAAAGATGGCAGTAATCAAGTAAAAATTTAAAATTCAAAAGTAAAAAATATATGTTCAACAATTTTTTAAAGGAGTCAAAGTTATGAAACAGTTAACAGTAATTTTCGTTGTGCTGTGTTTAACGATATCAGCACAGTCGCAGACGTGGAATTATTTAAACTTCGAGTGCGGCGGATATGTAACCGAGATAATCCCTGTAAAGTATCCTACTGGTACTCAGCCGGACAATATTAATCAACAAGTTCTTTATGCAAGAACCGATATTGGCGGGATTTATCGTTCGAGCAATAATGGCTTGAACTGGGAATACGTCAGCAAATATCTGAATACGGTGGGTACTCTAAATCCTGGCATCTCAGGTTCGGAGCTGAGCATCCAGGGCTTGGCAG